>JACZTW010000012.1 GCA_022573485.1 Planctomycetota bacterium | reverse complement strand
ATGGTTGGATCATGAGCAGAATACTTTTTACTCAGGTCACGTTGTGAGGAAGGGTCGAGTGTTGTTACTGCGTGGAAATAGTGTAGGCCTGACTACCTGGGGTAAGGTCGTCACCAGGAACATTGGCCAACGCGATTACTTTCTTGGTACAGGGGGACTTGCACGCCAGTCTGTCATCGCGACGGCGAACACCAGGTCACCCTTCCCACCCAAGTCGTTCAGCTTTCCGCTCTGGATTCCTACGGTAGCCTTTGCTGTACCCTCCGCCTTCTTCCTCTTTTTGTTGCCATTCCGCAGCCGCCGTCGCCGGCGCAAGCGCAAGAAGCTCGGGCTGTGCGTGGCGTGTGGGTATGACCTTCGCGGGTCGGCGGAGCGGTGTCCTGAATGTGGGAAGGAGTTCTCATAATTGGCAAGTCGTGCGTTTGTTTGCGGTTCGTTGCATCGCGCGCGATTTTGAATCACGCAATGCCCGCGTGATTCCCAGTCACAATCCACTCTGGTCCGCGAAGGCTGCCAAACGGCAAGCCACGGGCCGGACCTCTCGAACTGACTTTCCCGGCGCGCCGGGATTTGGCAGATGCTGCTGCGTAAATAAGCTGACCACTGAGAGCTGAAAGCTGAGAGCTGACCGCTGACAGCTTGCTTACTCTTTGCCATCACCGGCGATTCGTATTAGAATCCCGGCGGCGCTACGGAATCGATTGGCCTTTGCGACGGAATGGATGACGATCATGGCCGGTCAGGCAGCATCAGCACAGCCTGAATTCTGGGAGAAGCATCACTTCTGGATTCGGCGCCTTCATTCGCTGATGGGCGTGATTCCGCTGGGCGTGTTTCTCGTCATGCACTTGATGGCCAACGCGTCCATACTCGGCGGGGCGGAGGTCTTCAACGAGAGCGTCGAGCGGATTCATTCGCTGGGGCCTTTGCTGGTTCCCGTCGAGATCGTCGGCATTTTCATTCCGCTGACGTTTCATATTTTAATCGGCATCAAGATCGTCACCACCGCCAAGAACAACGCGGGCATCTACAAGTATCGCGCCAACATTCGTTACACCCTGCAACGCACCAGCGGCGTGATTGCCACGCTGTTCATTATCTATCACTTGTATCACATGCACTGGATCGGCAAGCCGCTGAGCTTCATGGGCGGGGCGCAGTTCGATCCGCACAATGCCACAGAGACCGCCGCCGCCGCGATTCAGCTTCACTGGATCATCGCGCCGATTTATGCGGCGGGCGTGATTTCGACGGTCTATCATTTTGCCAACGGCTTGTGGACGTTCTTGATCACGTGGGGCATCACGGTGGGTCAGCGTGCGCAGCGCGTGGCCGGCGGCATGTGCGCGGTGCTGGGTGTGATGTTGTGCATTGTGGGTTTGGCGGCGGTTTCCGGATTTCGCATGTATGAAGTGAACGAGCACGCAGTCGCGCCGGACGCCCACGCAATGAGCGTGCAAGAGGAGTCCGCAACTGGTGGGTCTTGACCCGCAGCTCGTGTGGCATGGACAAGTACTCTTGCCCGTGTGCTCATTGACGAAAGTTGCCACGGGCAAGAGTACTTGCCCATGCCACGCAGATGCTAAACGGCAAGCCATCGGCAGCATCGTTCGGTTTGAGTGGGTCGTTTGGCGGAGTTGTACTGATGGGTTTTGACTCACGCTACGAATGAGACACGATAAATGGCCAATCAACGAGTAGTAATCATCGGAGGCGGGCTGGCGGGGCTGGCTGCTGCCATGAAGTTCGGCGAGCTGGGCATCCACGTCGATCTCATCAGTATGGTGCCTGTCAAACGCTCGCACAGCGTCTGCGCCCAAGGCGGCATCAATTCAGTCAACGAACTCACCCGCCAGCAGGGTGACAGTGAGTGGCTGCACTTGGACGACACTGTGTACGGCGGTGACTTCCTGCAACATCAGCCGCCGGTAAAGGAAATGTGTTACTGGGCGCCCAAGGTCATCGATTTACTCGATCGGCTGGGCGTGCCTTTCAACCGCACGCCGGAAGGCCTGCGCGACCAGCGGCGCTTCGGCGGAACGATGTACAAGCGTACCGCCTTTGCCGGCGCGACCACGGGCCAGCAGTTGCTCTATGCCCTCGACGAGCAGGTCCGGCGCTGGGAGGACGCGGGCCTGATTCAAAAGTATGAATTCTGGGAGTTTCTGGGTCCGATCGTGGATGACAGCGGCGTCTGTCGCGGCGTGGTAGCTCAGGACATGTTCAGCATGGAGATTCGGCCGTTCGCGGCGGACGCCGTAGTGCTGGCCACCGGCGGGTGCGGCATGGTCTTCGGCAAGAGCACGATGTCCACTATCTGCACCGGCGGCGCCAACGCCCGAGCCTACAAAGCCGGCGTGAATTACGCCAACGGCGAGTTTGTGCAGGTGCATCCGACGGCAATCCCCGGCACGGACAAGCTGCGGCTGATGAGCGAGTCGGCCCGCGGCGAGGGCGGGCGCGTGTGGGTGCCGCGGCAGCCGCAGGATCCGCGCGATCCCATGACCATCCCGGAAAGCGAGCGCTACTACTTCCTCGAAGAGCGTTTTCCGAAATTCGGCAACCTCGTGCCGCGCGACATTGCCACGCGGGAAATCTTCGACGTTTGCGTGAGTCAGAAACTAAGCGTCGATAAAGATCGATTCTGCGTCTATCTGGACCTCACCGAACAGACCCGGCGGCGAGAAAACCCGCTGGCTCCGCCGCGCGAAGTGATGCAAAAGAAACTGGGCGGCATTTTGGGCATCTACAAGAAGTTCGCCGGCGCCGAGGCCCTCGATACGCCTATGAAGATCTTCCCCGGCGTGCATTACAGTATGGGCGGGTTGTGGGTGGACTTCGAGAAAGACGAAGACACCGGCGGACTGGTGCTCGATTCGCCGCGCAACCAGCAGAGCAACGTCCCCGGCCTATACGTCATCGGCGAGGCGGACTACCAGTACCACGGCGGCAATCGCCTGGGCGCCAACTCGCTCCTGAGTTGCATCTTCAGCGGGTTGTTCGTGGCGCCGTGCGTGGAGACGCTGCTCAAGAACGCGCCGAGCAGCAGCAGCGACGTGGCCAGCTCGATGATGGAGCAGGAAGTCAAGAAACATCAAGAGCAGCACGACCGACTGGTGAGCGCCGACGGCAAAGAAAACGCCTATCTGCTGCACCAGGAACTCGGGCAGGAAATGACCACGGCCTGCACAGTGGTTCGCAACAATAAGGATTTGGCTTCGCTGGTGGACAAGCTCGGCGAACTCAGCGAGCGCTACCGCAACGTCGGCCTGGCGGACCAGGGCGACTGGACCAATCAGAACCTCAGCTTGGCGCGGGCGCTGGGCGATATGATCGACTTGGCCAAGGTCATCGCCAAGGGCGCGCTGCTGCGCGACGAATGCCGCGGAGCCCACTACAAACCGGAGTTCGACATTCCCGCGCCGACCGCCGACGAGCCCGCAGAGCTGCGCCGGCAGGCAGAGGAGTGGTGTACCGCCTTCAAGACCAAGAATGACAAATGGCTCAAGACCACCATCGCGACCTACACGCCCGACGGCCCGGAAATCAGCTACGCGCCGGTAGACACGTCGCTCATCCCCGTCCGCCCGAGGACCTATGGCCTGAAAGGCGCGGAGATCATCGAGGAAGTGTGGCGGGAGAAATATACAATGCCGACAGATAAGCTGGTTCCAGCTTGACGAGGCCCGCGGCGACGACGCACCCTACGCCTGGAATAGGGACGGAACATAATATACAATGTAATGTGATGCACTGACGCGGGAGGTGGATTTTCCCATGCCAAAGCCCACACAAAAGAAGAACAAAGCGGCCGAAAAGTGGTTGGAGAATGTCCAGAAAGATCAGAATTTCCTAGTAGGCTTAAGAAGCCTAGCCAAGCTCAAGGTAACTGACGTCGTCTCCATCGCCGAGAAATTGGTGGCGGGGGATACATTAGAAAAGGAGGAACTATCGCAACAGCTAGGTATCGCAGGCGAAGAGGCGCTCCGCGCGGTCGCAGCGCTCGTGTCATTGTTCTCTAACCTCCCTGCTGACTCTCTCAAACCGACGCAAGGGATCGACTTGCTGGCCTCGCGAAAGCTCATAGACAAGACGACCAAGTCAAAACTGTTGCGTTTTCTGCGCTGCGAGGAAGTTTCAATGTTGCTCGCCGATGCCGTGGGCGCCAAGCACTCTGAACAGGCCACCCTGGGGACAGTGTTCCCAAGGATACGAGGAATGTGGACACGATGCTCCCTTATCGCAAACTTCGACCGTGAGTACGCGGCGGACGAAGATGTGCTGGCATACAGTCCGACCGTACGTGGTTTTATTCCGATTGTCTCAATTCAGATCGACCTAGATGCCTTCGGGACGACTCAGCGATTCTCGATGGGCCTTACAAAAGCGGAATTGTCAACTTTCATAAACAGGATGCGGTTAGCCGAGAAACAGCTCAATCGGATGACCAAGAAATCGACGTCATCGCGTGATTCTCTGGTGATCCCGTCGCGCAAGTAACGGAGCATAAGATAACTATGGCCCTCTCTCTTCGAAGAGATGCGAGCGAAGCGAGCGACGACTATGTGGTCGTCGGTCCGGATTCCGTCGATCTCACCAGCATAGTGGCCGACTTGGCCAACCGTGTGAAGCGGATGGAATCCACTGTTGCTGGTGAGGTTTCCAGATCAGATCAGCAAGAATCCAAACTAAGAGACATAGACGCGTTGGTGAAGGACGCGACCGCACCTTACTATACCAAACAGCGATCCTCGGCGACCCACTTCCTCGACTTGCCGCGTCGAACGAGGAAAAAGAAGCACCTTTCCTCCTTCGAGGACCTGCCGGACGAACTGCAGGACATCCGCCACGCGATCGTAGCCTCCCGCTACATCTTCACCCTCTCTGGTGATGATCTAGAGGAGGGTGCTTCCCCGTACACCGAGAGCACTTGGAAGAGAGCAGTAGATTTCTTGGCCAAGAACGCTTGGTGGGCGTTCGTGGACCTCGGTTGTCGGATCGACGCTCCCAAAGTACTCCCCGGCCCGCACGGAAGCATTGATTTGCACTGGGATGTTCCGGCCTACGAACTGCTGATCAATATTCCGGAGGCCGCCGACGCGCCTGCGGGATTTTACGGGGACGATCGAGGCAAAGTCTCAATTGAAGGAACCGTCAAGCAGGATTCCGTGAATAATGGCCTGCTGTTTTTCTTGACGCGCACATGATGTCGCCTTGGCCGGAAGAAACGATACCTGATGCGGATCGTCTTTTTATGCGCGTCCACAAGATGTGGAAACGAGATGACGGCATTTCGCCTGGGGCTTTCCAGAACCACAACTCCGGAATGTCAACTGATTGGAGCAAGTACTCCACCGCCGAAGCGACCCGTGCTCGCGCCACGAAGCTGGAGTTGTTGTATGCTGTAATTCAAATGAGAGTTGGCGATGTTAGAATGGTGCCGAACCAGGTAGTTCGACACACGCCTGACGTCGCAAGGAACAACCGTGCACATACTGATGTTATCGGCGACAAGAAGAAGGAAAAGATCCGAGTGAAATTGCGCCGAATTGCCGTATTGGTTCTGCCTTGGGAGCCGTGAATTCGGGTGGGGAGTCAACGCGAAGATGCGAGATCAATTCAAGGTTAGAATCAAGCGTCAGGACCGGCCCGATAGCGGGAGCTACTGGCAATCGTTCGAACTCGAGCGCGAGGCGGGTATGAACATGACCACCTGCCTGCAGCGCATCGCCGCCAGGCCGCAGACGACCGATCAAGAGGATACGACGCCGGTCGCCTATGAAGTGGCCTGCCTGGAGGAAGTGTGCGGCTCGTGTACCATGCTGGTCAATGGCCGGGTGCGGCAGGCGTGCTCGGCGCTGGTCGACGACTTGCTCGACGATATGAACGACACCATCACGCTCGAACCGATGAGCAAGTTCCCCGTGATTCGCGACTTATTCGTCGATCGCCAGAAAATGTTCGACAACCTTAAGACGATCAAAGGCTGGATTCCCGTCGATGGTTATCATGCCACCGGCCCGGGGGCTCGGCAGTCGCCGAAGCAGCAAGAGGCGGCCTATCCGCTGAGCGAGTGCATGACCTGCGGCTGCTGCGTGGAGGCTTGCCCGCAGTTCGGCCCGCACAGCGACTTCATCGGCCCGGCGGCCATCAGCCAGGTGGTTTACTTCAACTCGAATCCGGTGGGCAGTTTCAACGCCGCCGAACGACTCAAAGCCATCATGGGCCCGGGCGGGATCACTGACTGCGGAAACGCCCAGAACTGCGTCGAAGTATGTCCCAAGGATATTCCACTCACCAACTCGATCGCCAAAGCGAGCCGCGCCGCAACCATGCAGGCGCTCAGGAGCTTATTCAACAAGTGATCCGCCCATTGAACACGCCCGCGGCTCGGTGTCTATTTGTGCTCGCGTCACTTGTCGCCACATCGGTGTACGCCGACACCCCCCCGGAGCATCCCGCCGCCGACCCCGCGAATCCGTCGCAGGGGCAAATGTCGGACGACTGGATGGCCATCATGCTCAACGGGCAGAAGGTCGGATTCATTCACGCGGAGCAAGAGCGCGTCGGCGACGAAATACGCACGCGCACACACACGAAGCTCACCATGAAGCGCGCCGCGGCGAAAATCGAGATTGTCATGAAGACCTCCAGCACCGAGACGCTGTCCGGCGAGCCGCTGGCGTTTTCGTCCGAGCAGCACTTCGGCCAATTCCCCATCACCCAAAAGGGCACGATCAAGGACGGCACGATTACGGTGGTCTCAGAGCAGTTGAAGCAGAAGATCGAGCGACAATTCGCCTATCCCAAAGGCGCGCTGATGGAATGGGGCATGCACCTGGAGACGCTCAAGTACAAGC
The DNA here is from genome assembly GCA_022573485.1 of Planctomycetota bacterium. Taxonomy (GTDB): domain Bacteria; phylum Planctomycetota; class Phycisphaerae; order UBA1845; family CAIVHJ01; genus JACZTW01. Next base: position 18,327 of record JACZTW010000012.1, on the reverse strand, counting down.
TCGAACCGGGAACAGTGATCAAGCTCGATGCCTTCGTGCCGATTCAGGCGCTCAACGTCGCTCTGCCGACCACCACCGAGATCCTCAAGCGAGAAGATATCGAGGTCTTGGGTCGTTCCGTCTCCGCACTGAAGACTAAGATCACCACGGTGATGAACGGTGTTCCGATCGAGGTCATTGGCTGGGTCGATGATGACCTGGCACCCCTCCGCCAGGAAATGGATCTCATGGGGCTGAAGTTCGAGATGGTCCGCTGCGACATGGCCTTTGCGATGGAGGATGTTTCCGGCGTGGAGGTGTTCGTCAACACACTCATTCCCATCCACCAAAAAATCGACCGCGATGCCACGCAATCCGTGACATATCGGATTTCCGGCGACGGCAAGGTAGCGCCGCCGGACCTGCCCGAAACATCGCTGCAGAAGATCATCTCGCGCAAAGGCGGCGACGTTACTCTCAAGGTGACGCGCTTCGATTTCGACAAGCTCAACAAGGGCCGATCCCTGCCGCCGTCCGCGGAGGTGGCAGAGGAGTATTTGAAGGCTTCGGTGATGATCTCTAGCGACGATCCCGCGGTGATCGAACTGGCCCGCTCTGCCGTCGGTGCGGAAAAAGACCCGCTCGCGATGGCCAAGCTGCTGTGCCACAAGGTTGCGGAGGTGATCGAGGACAAGGATCTGGGCACGGCTTTCGCGACGGCGGCGGAGGTCTGCCGCAAGAAGACCGGCGACTGCACCGAGCACGGCGTGCTGCTGGCAGCGCTGGGCCGCGTGGTGGGTATTCCCTCGCGCGTGGTCACGGGCTTGATTTACGTGTCCGAGTTCGGCGGACAGCGAGACGTGCTGGGCTTTCACATGTGGACCCAGTTCTGGATCGCCGGGCAGTGGATCGATTTCGACGCCGCGTGGGATCAAGTCGACGTCGATCCGACGCACATCGCCTTGACCACGGACTCGCTCCAGGACGCTTCGGTCGGCGGACTGATGTCGCCGGTGATGCTCAAAATGAACAGCTATCGTATTTCCATCGTAGACAGCGACCCCAAGCCATGAATCATACCGATCCACATTCAGTGAAGCGCGGGCCTTTTGCGGCGGTGTTGCTCGCCGCGGCGGCGAGCGTCGCGGTTTTCGGCGGTTGCAGCCCATCCGGCGGCGGTAACGAGAACGGCTTTTCGCTGGAAGATGCCGCCGCCCAGATCGCAGCGGCGATTCAGCAGGCCAACGACTGCGGCGACGAGACTCCGGTTCTGACCGCCGAGCAATTGGCCACCGCGCTGCAGGACCAGTTCGAGGCATCCGACGGTGCGCTTGTGTTTGAAGAATTCGTACAGGAGCAGGTGGACTTGTTCGACGCGCTGGCAAACACAGCCTGCGGCCTCTCTCCGGACGGCAACGACAACCAAAACACCAACGACGACCAGAACGACAACGGCTGACCGAGCCCGCGGCGGACTCCGGACTCTGATGCGGGCTTGGCCCGTTCCCGGCGCGCCGGGACTCCGGGCTCTGATTGGGGCTTGGCCTGCGAAAATCAGAGCCGCAAGCGCCAGCGCGGGGTCAGCCGGGCGATAGTATTTGATCGCCCACGGGCCTTTTGGTACCATAATCCCATGAGACTCAGCGACTTGGACTGAGGGCGGCCCGGCTCGCGACCGGGCAGCACACCGAATAAGGACATTCCGATTCTCGTGAATCTGCCCTACTAGCAGCCCTGGTGGCGGGGAGTGATCTTAGTGAGTTCCGACGCAAAACCCAGAGCCGGTCTTGGCGCTATGCTCGGCATTGCGATTGTCGGCGGGCTGGTGGCGGCTGCGGTCATTGTCCCGCAGAGACAACAATCCCCGCGCTTGCAGGCGGAAGGCGAGATTCAAGTTTATCTCGAAAAGGGCAGGCGCCTGCTCGCTCAATACAACTCCCATCTGAGCATCGAGTCGGGCTATCGCGCTGCCTTCGGCGAAGAAGCCTTCGGGTTGGCCGCCGACCGACTGGAGGATCTCGTTGACGATCCCGATCTGGATCTCACCGGCTTGGCCAGCGACGCGCTGCGGAGCTATGCGAATCGGCCGGAGATCAAGAACATGGCCCGCGCCGACGACGAATTCCTCAAGTTGATGTACGGTGAGGCGAATTGGCGCGAGCACAAGGATCCTCCACCGCCGTCGCGTGTCAGCGGGGCCGCGATGATCGATCGGGGCAACGCGGCGTACGAAAAGGAATTGGCCGGCAACGCCCGGCTGCTCGAGCGCGCGTTGAACGAAGTCGGCGAGGCACTGTCCGTCAGCTTCGGCGACTATTCAGCACGCCAGCACGGCGGTGCCCATCGACTCGCCGGCGTCATTCACTCCGAACAGGGCTTGGCTGTCTCTCGGCGGCTACGCCTGTTGTGCGGCGAACTGGCGCAGCGACGCTTCGCGATGAAGCGCCGGCAGAGCGAGATTTTGAAAATTCTACAGGATCGGGATCTCGTGGCCGGCAGCGAAATCGACGCCCGGATCGCCGACGCGCGGTCCGAAAAAGCGAAAATGGTCGCCACGGTCACGGCGCAACAGGCCACCGTGGCGCGCTTGCAGGATCAAGTCGCGAACTTGGAACAGGGGGTCGACGCCGCCCTGGGTCGGAGCGCAGCCGCACGCGAGGCGATGGAGACGCTGGAGGACATGGGCGTTGATTTGTCCGTTCCCAGCGGCTTTGCGGAGTTCAAGCGCACCTACGAGCGACAGGCCGAGGATTATCGCCAGGCCTTGACCGAAGCCCACGCACTGCAACACGGCACACTGAAAAACGCCATGATCGACGAAACCGGCGACTATCTGCGCGGACGATACATTCCCGTGCAGCAAGGCCGGGACATCGAGTTGCAGTACGGTTTGGAACACTATCAGCACGACCTCGAGCGCGCCCAAGCCGAGCTGGAGAAAATGGAAGAGGCCGCCGCACACTTGGAAGTGAGCGTCGAGAATCTGCGAGGCCTGAAGCGGAATCTGGAACAAAGAGCCCAACTGGCCCGGGACGCCGCAGCCACGAGGACGACTCAACTTGAAATTGATTTCGAGGGCTTCGCGGAATTGGAAGAGCGGATCGCAGAGGCAGAGGACGAGGCCATCGCCCTGTTTGAAAAGGCCATCCAGAGCTTTGCGACTGCGGTGCGGGGCGTGTCCGCCGATGAAACTCTCGCCAAAGCCGAGCAGCCGAACGACCCCCAGCGAAAGCCTTACCATTACAGTCACTTGGCCGGCAACCAAGACTGGCTCAAAGGCCAGTTGGCCGCCCAGCAGGCGGATGCCGAATTGCTCATCGGTATCGTCTTGATCGGAAAATATCAAAATGCGAAGGCGGACGTGGAGGATCTGGGCAAGAGCGCGCTGGCTCAGGATCAAGTTGAGGCTTGGCGCGCGACGATTGATGAGACCAAACCCGCGGCGGTCGAGCGCGTGGAGTCAGCCATCGACGGTCTTACGAACAAGGCGAAGAAGCTGATCGGCGACGGCAACTGGACGGTCGCCGCAGAGATTGGTGCGGCCTACTACTTGCTCTCGCTCTTGGATGTGCCTTTGGCAGCGGAAACAGCCGTGGAGTGGTACAAGCTGGCGGTGGAGGGCCGCGAAGCCGTCGCCGGCCAGCACCAATACATGCTGAACCACATCGAAAGGCGGCTCAGCGCGAGGAATTGACCATCCAGCCTTGGCCTGCGGATACAATGAAGGAACTTCTGCAGGCGGCACGAGACGCTACTCATTGATTTGCAATGGTTTATGGTTGCATCGGGCGGCGTTGGGATCGACTGGCTTGAATTAAGCTGCCCGGGCGATAGTATATAGACAGTGGAACTGCGAAGGGTCGCTTGGTGGATGTGGATCACCCGGCGTCCGCGACCGGCTCCGCAAACAGGGTTTCTGCCGATTGGACGCGTACTCAGACACCGCCGGCGGTGTGACTGCCGGGCGGTATTATCGGCTGTAACAGCAGGGTACCCAACCAGACATGCCGAAATACAAAAACGCGGACATCGCTGAGCTTGCCCACCAATTGACGCTGTCTCCGCGTCGGCTGCGATTGAGCCAGATCGCCGGTGCGGAGCGGGTTCTGGAACTGGTGGACCCCGAAAAATCCTACCCCTACGACTTTGTTTGCTTTCACTTGACCGGCTACCGACCCCATAAGCCCTCCCAAAAAGCAGCGATCAACGGCGACATGCTCATTGAGCAATTGGTGCGCCTGATCGAGCACTTGTCCCAATCGGCGGCCATCCCGCTGACGGCGATTGACGTGCCGTTCCAGACACAGGCGGAGCTGTCGCGCCGGCTGAGTGTCAGCATGAAGACCATCTCGCGCTGGCGGCAGCGCGGCCTGTCGGGCTTGCGCGTGCTCGATAGAGATAAGGTCTATCGCCTGATCTTCACGGAGCGGGCTTTGCAGCGCTTCGTGGCCCACAACCGCGAGCTGGTTCTCCGCGGCGGCGCCTTCCGCCAATTGACCGCCGACGAACGGGACAAAATAATCGAGCGCGCCCGCGAACTGGTTGCGGACTGCCGCTTGAAGTTCCAGGATGTTGCGCGGAGCATCTCGGAAGAGACCGGGCGGGCAGTAGAGACCATTCGCTATACGCTCCGCCGGCACGACACGAATTCTCCGGAAGCGGCACTGTTTGACTCGAACGGGCGGCCGAAAGTGCCGGACTGCTACAATGTGATTTACACCGCCCTCGCTCAGGGTGCCGACACCACACGGATTGCCAAGCAGCACGGGCTGTCGCGCGCCAAAGTGGAGCGCATTGGCACGGAGATGCGGGCCTATGAGCTGATCAACCGCAAACTGACTTATGTCTATCATCCCGAATTCGACAGTCCAGACGCCAAACGTCGAGTCATGGATGGCCCCGAACCGCAAAGCTCCGGCGGATCCGGCGAGGCCACATCGGCGCCGTCATCCGCTCCGGCGTACTTGAAAGCGCTGTATGAAGTGCCGCTGTTGACCCATGAGCAAGAGGTGGATCTGTTCCGGCGCTACAACTATTGCAAGTACCGCGCCTCCCGAATGATCCAGGAATTGGAGCCCTGCACCGCGCGCAAGCGACAGCTCAACACCATCAACGACCTGCTCGGCAAGGCCGACGCCTTCCAGAACCGCATCATTCGGGCGAATCTGCGGCTGGTGGTCAGCATCGCCAATCGCCACCTGCGCCGCGACGTGAACATGTTCGAACTGATCAGCGACGGGAACATGTCGCTGATGCGGGCCATCGAGCGATTCGATTTCTCGCGCGGCTTCAAGCTCAGCACGTACGCCAGTTGGGCGATCATGAAGAATTTCGCCCGCACGATCCCGGAAGAGCGTCAGCGTTACACACGCTATGTGACCGGCCGCGACGAATTGCTGGAGATCGCGCCCGACCGCAGCGAGGCGGAAGCCGCCCACGGCTCCGCCGAGGTCGATGGCCTCCGCGCTGCTTTGTCCAAGGGGCTTAAGCACCTCAATGAGCGGGAACGCGAGATCCTGACTTGCCACTTCGGCCTGGGCGACGACACCGCGCCGATCACGCTCCAACAATTGGGCAATCGATTCGGCGTGACCAAAGAGCGCATCCGCCAGATCGAGAAGCGCGCCCTCGCCAAGCTGAAGCGCGTACTCTCGCCCTCTCTGGCCGACCACGTTCACGCCGCTTGAATCGGCTCCGCACTCTCTCCCTGAAATGATGTTGCCTTTTCACACGGCGTGGAGTATCCACAGGGCTTGTCCTGCGCGTGAAGCTCGTATTGCTCAGGTTTGTTTTTGCCACGAAGACACAAAGGCACCAAGCAAAAGAAGTTATATCGTTCTTACTGATCTCAGACGTAAACAGTCTGTAATGAACAGATTTCATGCGTCATTGGCTGATATCGCAGTGCTGAGTACTTCTATTTCTTTTCTTTGTGTCTTGGTGCCTTTGTGGCTAGAAATTCGGGTGAAAGGACTTGCATGGACGCGATCCTGAAGGACACCATCGAGCGCTGCCCGGCCCCGATCTGCATCGGGCTGCATCAAATTGACTCATTGAGCAAGCCCTATGTCGTCGCCGAGATCGGCGTCAACCACAACGGTGATGCCGATCAAGCGCGGTGCTTGATCGACGCGGCTCATCAGGCCGGCGCCGATGCCGCCAAATTCCAGGTGTTTTCGGCGGGCGCGCTGGCCACCGCCGAGGCTCAGGCGGCTGAGTATCAGACCCGTGGTGCTGCGCGGTCTCAGCGCGAAATGCTCGAAGGCCTCGAGCTGGCCCCCGATCGTTTCAAGCAAATCGCCAAGCACTGTGAAAGCGTCGGCATTGCGTTTCTGGCTACGCCGTTCAGTATCGACGACCTGCAACTTGTCGTCGACCTGGGCGCGCCAGCGATCAAGCTGGCATCGACGGACATCAACAACTTTCCGCTGCTGGATGCCGCGCTGGCCACGAATCTCCCACTGCTGGTCTCGACCGGGGCTTCGCGGGCGAGCGAGATCGACGAGACAGTGTCGCACATCGCCGGGCAGGATGCCCGGGCGCGCACCATCCTGCTGCACTGCGTCAGCACCTATCCGACAGCGCCCCGCGACGCGTCGCTGAGCACAATTGCACATTTGCGATCCCGCTATACGATGTGGACGGGCTACAGCGATCACACCGAATCGATCGAAGTCGCGGGCCTGGCGGTGGCCTGCGGCGCCCGCGTGCTGGAAAAGCACTTCACACTGGATCGCGGACTCACGGGCCCGGATCATGCATTTTCCCTGACGCCGGAGATGTTCCGGCAGTACGTCCAGACCGCAGAAACAGCCTGGCGGATGATGGGCCAACCGCGCCGGGACGTCGCCGATGTGGAGCAGGAGGTTCGTGCGCTGGCGCGCAAGAGCGTCGTGGCGAGCCGAACGATCCGCCGAAACGAACGAATCACGGCCGACATGCTGACGCTCAAGCGCCCAGGCAACGGCCTCGAGCCGAAGCATTTGGCTGCGCTCGTCGGCCGCACGGCGCGGCGAGATATTGCGGCGGACGCTCAAGTCGTCTGGGACATGGTGGACTGATGGCGGCCCGGAGAAGCGTGGCGGTGATCACGGGCAGTCGCGCGGAATACGGCCTGCTGCGCACCGTCATGCAGGCCGTGCAAAAGCACAAGGCGCTGCGCCTGCAAGTGATCGCATCCGGGATGCACCTCGTCCGAAAATTCGGCTATACGATCAACGACATTACGGCCGACGGGTTTCGGATCGACGCCCGCGTGCCCATGCACTCCGGGCGGGACACTCACCTGGCCCAGGCAGAGGCGCTGGCCAAAGGCGTGTCCGGTACGGCCCGAGCGCTTGACAGGCTTCGCAGCGACCTCGTTGTCGTTTTGGGCGACCGGGTCGAGGCGCTGGCCGGTGCGCTGGCCGCCTCGACGACCAATCGGGTGCTGGCCCACATTCACGGCGGCGACGTGGCCCCGGGGCATTTGGACGATGCCTTTCGCCATTCGATCACCAAACTGGCCCACCTCCACTTCGCCGCCACGCCCGACGCCGGACGGCGTTTGATCCGGCTGGGTGAATGGCCGGAACACGTGTACGTCGTCGGCGCACCGGGGCTCGACGACCTGCGGTCCATAGCCAAGCCGCACGCACGCTGGCTCGCCGACGAATTCGGATTTGCCGGTGATGGCGCGATTGCCCTGATCGTTCAGCATCCCCTCGGGCGAGCCCCGCACGAAGAGCAGCGCGTCATGGACAACATTCTGGACGCCGTGGCCCGTTGCGGGCTGTGCGGTTTGATCATCCATCCCAACAGCGACGCGGGCCATTCGGGCATCCTCCGGGCCATCAAGAAAAGACGCCAGAATGATCGAGATCGCCGCTGGGTGAGTGTCGAGTCGATTCCACGGCTCAAATTCCTCCAGTGCCTCAAGGCGGTGCAGATTCTGGTTGGAAACTCGTCGACGGGAATCATTGAGGCCCATTCTGCGGGCACGCCGGCCGTCAACGTGGGGCAGCGACAGGCCGGCCGACTGCGCGGCGGACGATCCGTCGTCGACTGCACGGAATCAAGGACGGCGATCAAGGCTGCGATCTCGAAGGCACGCCGGATGCGCATTCGCCCAGGTCCGCCGCGGCGGAGCAGCGCCTACGGCAATGGGCGGGCGGGCTCGGAAATCGCTGCCATCCTCGCACGGCCTAACTTGTCCGATAACATCCAACCCAAACGAATTAGGTACTGATCGCGCATCCATTTCGTTCTCTATTGACGACCCCAATGGGTCGATGATAAGGGGCAAGCACATTGTCCATTTGACGACCGCGAGGTATGCGCATGGCCGAAGCGACGACCAGCACCAATGAAGCCCAGACGATCATCGCCAAGGCATTGGCGCAGATCGGTGACATTGCGACCTTGCCGGCGGTCACCATCAAGATTATCGAGATCGTCGAGAACCCCAAGAGCACCGCGCGCGACTTGCACGACGTCATCAAGAACGACATCGCGCTGTCCACCAAGGTGCTCAAAGTGGTCAACTCAGCGTTTTACGGACTGCCGGGGCAGGTGGCCAGCGTGGATCGCGCCATCGTGCTGCTGGGACTCTCCGCGGTGAAGAACATCGCCATCGCCTCGTCCATCGCGCGCATGTTCAAGGGCGAGAAGATCACCGACAAGTTCAGCGCCGCCGACCTGTGGACGCACAGCGTGGCGGTGGCCGTCGCGTCGCGATCGCTGGCCCGCGTTACGGGGCGCCGGGCCGAAGCTGAGGAAATCTTCCTGGCCGGCCTGATTCATGATCTGGGCATCCTGGTCGAACGACAGGCATTCGGCGACAAGCTGGGCGAAGTGATCAAGCTGACCGAGACGAGCGGCGACTCGTTTCTGGAGTGTGAACATCAGGTTTTCGGCGCGGACCATCCCATGTTCGGAATGGCGCTGGCCACGAAATGGAAGTTCCCGCGGCACTTGCGCGCCGTAGTCGGCTATCACCATGACTCCTCTCGTGTGGCGGAGGACATGCGGCACGTGGTGGCGCTGGTACAGACCGCCGACATCATTTGTTGCGAGCGGCGAATGGGCTTTTACCTGAGCGCACAGGAAGCGGAACTCACGCCGCAGCTTTTGCAGGATGCGCATCTGACCCCTGAGAAGATTGAAGAAGCCTGCGAACAGCTCGAAGAAGATAGCGACGAAGCCAAGTCGATGCTCATGGCGTAGCCGGGCCGTGTGTCCGACCCGATCCTGACTCCCTCAGCACTCAGCACTCAGCGTTTTTTTACGGTCGATGCCACTCGTCGCACTTTTCGCACATTGGATGCAGTGAATACGCTCCGGCTCGGTGGGCCTCTCGCAGTGCATTCAATTGGCGCCCCTGCCAAATCTCGGTGAGTGACTGCCGGTTCAAATCTCCCAGGACGTATTGTGCCTGGAAATCCTGATCGCATCCCACCACGCGGCCGTCGGCCAGCACAGTGCAGCGCTCGCGAAGCTGGCGACAGGGCCGACGCTGCGGCGGAGCCATGCTCATCACCCGGCGATCCTCCAGCAGGCCGGCGTGGTGGCTGTATCCTTCGACGACCGCCCAGCCGGAAAAGCTGAGCCAGCGGTCGTAGAACGCCTCCATTGTGCCGATCGTCTCGCGGGACTTGGTCAGGCTGGCTGCGATGATTGGATTGACTTGCGTTCTTGACTGGCGGAGCTGATTGAGCACATCCATGTTCTTGACAACGTCGTCCCAGGCGTCCACACCATGCACGCGGTGGTACCCCTCGGCGTCATTGGCATCCAAAAGCACCTGGACGACATCCACGCCGTTGTCGCAGATCGCTCGAGCAACGTCTTCATTCATGGCCATGCCGTTCGTGCGGACCGCCAAGCCAAAGACGTTCGCCTCCCGACACAGTTGCAGGGCCTTCTCGAAGTCTGGATGGAGCAACGGTTCGCCGAACCCACCCAGGACGATTAACGAATCATCGTACTGGCACAGGTTCTCCAGCAAGCGGGCCAGAATATCGAGATTCAGCGGGCCGCGACGCCCGACAACATCGCCCCGAGGCCGCAGAATAGTTCCGCTGAGTTGATCTTCGGTCGTCAATTCAACCTGCACTTCGCGCGGCAGGGACGCAGACTCGTGCTCGCGGATCGACATCAACTTCCGGCAAATCGCTCCAGCCGATCCATCGCCGTTGGTGTCGCCGGCCAGGCGTTGTAGCAGTTCAAACCCGCGGCGCGTATCCGAAGTCAGTCGGCCGGAGGCAGCCTGGATGGCCATGGGTGGGCGGAAGCACGCCGGCACGTTGATCATGTCGCGTTGCGGCTGGTCCGGACGGTAGCTGTTGACCCAGCCCGGCGACATGCCCACCTTGATGACTTCCTCGAGCAGCACAGGGCTGAACAACGCCGGCGACAGGCCCGGCGGCGACTGTGCGAACACCAGCTTGGTGTTTTCCGACTCATTCTCAAAATGATCGATGATGTCGTCGATCATTTGTGGGTCGATAAGCGGTGCACCGGCCGCGATGCTGACAATGGCGTCGGCGCCGGTCTGGGCAGCGATGGTCAGGCACAGGGCAGGGTGTGTGTGCTCGTCGAAAAAGCAGGAATTGCCCATGCCGCCCCGCCAGCTTTCAATGGACCACTTGCGCGCCACCCGCACCGCCTTAGCGGCGACATAATCCGAGCCGTCGAATTTTCTGACTTCAACACCGTCCGCGTCAACCAGTGCGCACACTTGCTCGTATTGCTCCTCCGGACAGACGACCACAAGCGTATCCAGCCGGCGCGCCGCGTGAGCCCGTCGAACCGTCCGAGTCAGGACCGGCACGCCGCACAAATCCTCACTCAGGCGGCTTGCCGTTCCCAGCGGCGAGGTCTTCAAATCAGCCTGGATCACACCAACAACATTCATGTGGCTGAGGATTCCTCCACGCTCGCGAAGTGATCCATTTTCTGCCGGATCCGCTGCTGCGCGTTCTCCAGAATGATTCGCATGCGCTCGGCATCCGCTTTCATCGCGCGAACGAACTCTTGGTCGCGATCGAGTTGCTTGCGAGCCCGCTCCTTGCCCTCCGCTCCGGAGGCTTTCAGTCGCTGGTCTGCGGAGAACTTGCGAAACTCCGCAAGCTGGGCGCCCGCTTGGATGATCGAATAAGCTCGTTGGTGCTCGCGAACCTTGAGACGCAGGCGATCGACTTTCTTGATCTTCTTGTTGAATTCGGTCGGCTGATCGACGAGCGCCTTGAGTTCGTCGAGCGTTTCCATCGTCTCATCGCACAGAAGCTCAATCTTGCTTATTTCATCGAGGCGCGCTTCGATTTGAACGCGTCCGGCATCGAGTGGTGCAGAATCGAACCACGGCTTGCGGCGGCGGTACGCGAACAGCGCCGAATCGATCGGCCGCGTGCAGTATTGGCCGATGACCTCACGCAAAGTCATCAATTCGGAGCCCTGGATCCGAGCTCCGCCCTCGGTGGCGTCGATGATCCGGGTGGAAGACCGTGCGATATCCTTCTCGAACTGCTCCAAATAGTTGAACATCAAATCTTCGGTGTAAACGTCGTCGCCGTCGCAGTTCTTGATCTTCCGCAGCATCGGCTTGCTCCGGACGATGCGCTCCCATTCCTTCATTTCCATCGTGCAGAAACGATTCAGCTCGCTCTGCCAAACTTCGTGGATCGGCATTCCGGGCGCATGGTAGACGTGATCGGTCAGGGCCAGATCCTGGCCGACCATGACGATCGGATTGCACTCCATGTACTCTGCCAGATAGAAGGCCAGATGGGCCACCGACGCTCCGGCGCGCAGGCCGTCGCGTGAACGGTGCGCATCGGCCAAACAAGTCTGGGCAAAACTGCTGCTCAACAAACTCACCGGCCCGCCGAACGCATCAATAACGGAATGATGCGCTTTGGGCTCCGCGACCAAATGCACATCTTGAAAATCATCAATGCCTTCGTAGAACTGGCGCGAGAGTTCGTGATAATCGAGCGAGCAGACGAAATCCGGCACGATGCCGGCGGCGAAGAGCGGTTTGAGCGTGGACTGCACGGCGATGATAACGGCTTTGCCCTTGGCGTCCGCCAAGTGGTGCATGTTTTTCTTCAACGAAGGCCCGGCGGACACGAGGATCGCGGGGAAGCCCGAAAATCGGGATCGCAGTTCGTCGATCGGCGGTGTCGATAGATAGGTCGCAAAGTTGTTGGCGACGTTGCGGCAGGTGGTTTGCGCGTTGGTCACCAGCGTGACCACCGCCGTCTTGGTGTACTCGATGAACGCCAGGCACAGCGTCTGCATGTCGTGAAAAAACGCACTCGAAATCTGCACGGAAGGCTGGTGGCTGACGATCTTCGCGCCCATCAAGATATACGCCTGATAGGGCTCCAAACGCTGGTGTACGTGGCTCTTGTCCGGTCGCGTGAGCATCACCAGGCACTTGCTCTCGATTTCCTCGGTGAAATCCACATGCGTCAGTGCCAACCGCAACGCGTGCAGATCCGGCTCGATGACCGCGACAATGACGTCGCCGGTCAATTGTTGAAACAGCTCCTTGATGTGGTAGCCCAGGCCGAACCCTTCGACGATGTAGCAAAACTTGTCTTCTTCGATCGCGTTGGCCGCCCATTTCTCTGCTTCGGCGATGGGGTTGTAGCGGCTGTGCAGGTAGATTTCCCGTCCGTCCGGCGTGGTGCGGCGCAGCGTTACGGCCTCGGTCTTGGTTTGTTCGACCGGCGGAAGGTCTTTGTCGTCGATGCGATCCAACTCCAGCGCCACGACGGGATCGAAGCGCCACAGTTCTTTCATGTTCCTGACGAAAAGCGTGTTGTCCAGCGCTGGGTGCGTTTCTGATTCCGACATGGTGCATTGGTCTTGCATGGTCTGCCCGCGACTGCGGGTACTCTCCGTGTGTGCGGGCATGCTAGCACACTCAGAACAACCCGGCCACCATAATCGCCGGCGCCGCGCCGACGCCGTCAATTGATGAAAGAAGTCTCGAGCTGCACAGCCGATTCGAGTCGTCGGAGATACTCATCCCGCGAGATTTCGACGGCTCCGAAGCGTTTCAAGTGCGGCGTGAGGAACTGGATGTCGAGCAGAGTCATACGGCGTTCCTGCATTCGCTCGACGAGCGCCACCAGCGCCAGCTTGGATCCGTCCCGCCGCGGCGGGTCGGTGAACATGGACTCGCCAAAAAAGGCCCCGCCCAAACTGACGCCATAGAGCCCGCCGGCCAGTTCCTCGCCGTAGAACGTCTCGACGCTGTGGGCGTGACCCAATTCGTGCAGACGACCGTAGCTTTCAATGATGTCCCGCGAGATCCAGGTGCCGTCCTCGCGGTCCGCGCAACGACGCATCACGCGCTCGAAACAAGTGTTGTAGCGAATCTCGAACCCGCTTCGGTCCGCCTCGGCGGAGCGGATGCGCTGCCTGAGGCTACGCGAAATCTTGAAACGGTCCAGCTCGATAACGGCCCGGGGATCGGGGCTGTACCAGCGGATCTCGTCCTGCTCATCGGCCATTGGGAAAATGCCATTGGCGTACGCGCTCAGCAGGATTTCCGGCTTGAGTTCTTCAACCATGCTCAGCATCCAGCACTCAGTCCTCAGTCCTCAGTCCTCAGTGGGCCGCAAGACCCCGGGCATGCCCGGGGCTATATGGCCGGACGGGGCAGAAAGCGGCGCGCGGGGAACTCACTTTGCGGCAAGAGAGGCGGCGTTTCCGGACACTGCCAGGAGATCTTATCCAGGAGCCCGGGCAATTCCGTCAAGTGTTTGATCACATGGTCGGGTCGGTAGCGGCTCCTCGGCGGTTTGCCCACTCGAACTTTCAGCACGGTGATCATGCCGAGGCGGCCGGCGCCTCGAATGTCCAGGCTGGGCTTGTCGCCAACGAAGAGCGTATGTTGCGGCTTGCAGTTCAGCGCCCGCAGCGCCGGCAGGAACATCGCCGCTCGCGGCTTGCGCACGCCGACGTCGCACGAATAGACGCGCACCGGAAAATACCTGAGCAAATCCACTTCCTCCAGATGCTGATCGAGCATCGGGGCGGGAACATTGGTGTTCGACACGATGCCGAGCGGATGGCCCTGCGCGACCAGCCTGTCGAGCACGGCGTGCACGCCCTCTTCGATCGCGCCCAATCGCTTCATGGGTCGATAAAGCCGCTCCCCGAAGGCCATCACGAAGTCGTGATCACTGGGCAGCGACAGACTTTCGGATAGCCGGACCAGGCTGGTGTGCAGATCGAGTTCCCGGCGGAGCAATGTCGCCTTCAGGAACGCGCAGAAGTAGGAACGCCGCACAGCAGCGTGAAATTTCTTGTACGGCGGTAGGGCATGTGACTGTTCCGAGATGAAATCATAGGCCAGCCGGACGCCTTCCTTGAAATAGGGAAGGGGATTGGTGGTGATGTGGTTCAGGAGCGTATCGCCCAGATCGAACAGGATGGGCCTCGGTCTGAGCACTTGCGGAAAGTACATGTGGATTCCGAATCAGTTGTCAGTTCTCAGTCAGTACACGAACCCGTATTTGTCAGGTTGTTTTTGCCACGAAGACACAAAGGCACCAAGATGAAGATGTTATACCGTTTTGTTGCTTATCTCAGACGTAAACAGTTTGTAATAATTTGTTTCATTGGTCATCGGCTGATATCGTTGTGACGAACACTTTTCGTTCTTTTCTTTGTGTCTTGGTGTCTTGGTGGCAAGAAATTCCGGCCGACAACTTCCTCTCTCAAATCAAGGGTTGCCCTTGCATGTCCTGCGGCACGGGTTCGCCCAGCATCTTGAGGATCGTCGGCGCCACATCGTAAAGCGTAGGGCCGGCCACGCGGCCTCGCGCGGGCAGCGACGGATGCGCATAGGCATACAGACCCTCTTGCGCATGATTGGCGTCGTCCGGTCCCGTATCGTTCTCAAAGACGTAGACGCTCGGATGGCCAACTGAGCCCACGCTCCGCCATCGCAACTCGCCAAATATGACGACCAAATCCGGCGCCACGCCGTTCACTTGACGATAGATTTCGTTCGGCTTGTAGGCGGCTGTGCCCATCGGGGCGCCTTGGTGATCGACGAGTTCGCCGAGCTTGAGGACCAGTTCATCGCGCAGACTCTCATACTCGGCGCGGTCCACGGTTCCCTGCGGCTCTCGGCCTGTGACGTTGATGAAGCATCGGCCGTAGTACCCGCCCTCGCCCCACACGCGCGTCCGAGGCCAGTCAATCATATCGACACTGCACTTCGTCACACCGTCGACCGGCTGCTTGAGCACAAGATAGCCCTGCTCGATCAGCCATTGATTGAAGCAGAACCCGCCGACCATACACTTGGCTCCGTGATCGCTGACCATCCATACGGCGGTGGTGTCCAAGTCAATCACATCCAGCACCTCGCCGATCAGCTTATCGACGTGTACATAGTAATCGCGGATGGCGTTTTCAAATTCATTGCCCGGCACATGACGGTGATGCGACGGGTCCATGTATTGCCAGAAGCCGTGATGAACGCGATCGTGGCCCATTTCGACCATCCAGAACAAATCCCAGGGCCGGGATTCCAGCAGCATCTTGACGACCGCGAAACGCTTGTCGGTCATCTCGTAGATTTGATCGAGAAGCCATTGCTTGTTGTCGGTGCGAAAGCCCCGGACGTCCACCATGTACTCGCCCACGAGATCGGCGATCTCTTGCTTCAACTCTGCCGGATGCGTGTAATCGGAATTGATGTCCGGCGTGAGGAAACTCGTGATCATACAGCCGCGGGGCGGATTGGTGATTGGAAACGTGCCGGGCACGCCGACGATGATGTTGTCCCGGCCGCGCTGCGAGAGGATGTCCCACAGGCGCGGCTCGCGCACGGCACGCGAGGTCGCGATGGTCAGGCCGTCGTAGGTGTGGTCCTTGCGGTTGCGAAATCCATAGATGCCCAGCGTGCCGGGATCTTTGCTGGAGGCCATGCAGGACCACGCCGGCACCGTGATGGGCGGCATGGAAGAAGTCAGCGGGCCGTAGGTGCCCGACGCCATCAGTCGCCGCGTGTGGGGCAGCAAGTCCGCCCAGCGCTCGAACATCAGCGACGGCTCTGCACAATCCAATCCAAAAACGGCAACGCGCTTGATTTCTGACACCACGATATCTTTTCTCAGTGGGGTTCGTGCTCGTCCAGATACTCTTCCGTCAGTGGAATGAGGCGGGCGACAGCGTCGTCCACCGTACCCGTCATAATCGCTCCGGCCGCTGTGTGATGCCCGCCGCCGTCGATGCGCTGAGCAAGATCGAGCACCGGCACATCGCCCTTTCCCCGTAGGTTGATTCGCACGTGACCTTTCCGGCCTTCGGTGAACAGGATCGTAATCCGGGCGCCGGCGAGCGAGCGGGGAATCTCGACTTGGTCGTCGATATCCGCAGCGGTGCAGCCGCAGCCGGTGATTTCCTCATAGGTGGCGGTGCTGTAGGCGATTCGGCCGCTGTCGCTCAGACGGGTGTTTTGGTACACGATACGCCGCAACTGGAACTCGTCGTCGCTTTGCCAGCGCCACAGCCGATCGCCGATCAATGCGAGGTCGGCGCCGTGCGTGAGCAGATCGGCCGCCGCTTCGAAGGTTGCCGCACGCGTGTTGGCCAGCGAGAAGCCCACGGTATCGGCATGAATGCCCGTGCATAACAATGTGGCGATGGTCGGCGTCAACTCCCAGCCGGCGTGCTTGAACACGCGATAGATCAGTTCGGCGGTGCTGCTGGCGTGCTCATCGACGTAGTTAATGTCCCCGAACATCGTACTGGAGGCATGATGGTCGATGTTGATGATGCGTCGGCCGTTCTTTAGTTCCGTACGCATCTCATCGGGCAAATTGACGCGGCGCTCCTTGGCAGTGTCGCAGACGGCGAGCAGCTTTGCCTCGCGACACGCACGCAATCCCGCAATATTGGCCTCCGCCAGATCGACCAGAAACGCGAGTTTCTTTGAAAGCGAACCCTCGGGCAGGGCGCAGAGCACCGGCTGTTCGGTCACTTGCTCGATGCCTTTGGCCAGTGCGAACATCGAGCTGAGACAGTCGGCGTCGGGCGTAACGTGCCCCGCGATCAGCGGCGGGGGACTCGCCGTCAAGCTCGCCACCAAATCAGGCGGGATATCCTTCACTTGTATTGCTCACGTTGATTAGGCCACGAAGACACAAAGGCACCAAGAATCAGGAATGGAGAATGAAACAAACGGCTCCTGCTTCAAGCAAACAATCCCAAACATTGCTTTGGCTTGCCCGATTTCCGTTCTCCATTCTTTCTTTTCTTCGTGTCTTGGTGTCTTTGTGGCCAGATTTCCTTGCTTCATGCCGCCGCGTTCACAAACACGGGAAACCGAGTGAAGCGCTCAATTCTTAAAGGCGGCGATCAAGAGGTCGGCGACTTCCGGGCGCGTGAACTCCATCGGCGGGCGCTCGCCGTTGTTCAGCATCTCGCGAACTTTCGTGCCGGACAGGAAGATCTTGTCTTCGCCCGGATGCGGGCAGGTCTTGTTAGAGACCATTCCTTCGCACTTTTTGCACCAACTGGCGTGCTCGAAATTGAGCGTGGTAATGGCCATCTCGCCGGGCTTGAACTCGTTGAAAATCTGCTGGGCGTCGTAGGTGCCGTAGTACTTGCCCACGCCGGCGTGGTCGCGGCCGACGATGAAATGTGTGCAGCCGTAGTTCTGGCGGATCAGCGCGTGCAGAATCGCTTCACGCGGACCGGCATAGCGCATCGCCGCCGGCAACACGGACAGCATCACGTGATTCGGCTGGTAATAATCGGTCATCAGCTTCTGGTAGCAGCTCATCCGCACGTCGGCGGGAATGTCGCCGGCCTGCGTTTGTCCGACCAACGGATGGATCAGCAAACCGTCACAGATCTCCAGAGCACACTTGGTCAAGTACTCGTGGGCTCGGTGGATCGGATTGCGCGTCTGGAAACCGACCACGGTGTTCCAGTCGCGCTTGACGAACTCGGCGCGCGTTTGAGCGGGCGTCAGTTGATTCTCGGGGAAAGACGGAGTGAAGGCATCGGGCATGACCTCGATCGGGCCGCCGAGGCAAACGTCGCCCTGCTTCATCAGCACCGCCACCCCCGGATGCTCGGTCGAGTCGGTCTTGTAGACTTCCTTGGCTTCCTTGGCCTTGTCGTATTTGTATTTCTCTTCGACAGCCAATACAGCCAGCAGTTTGCCATCGTCGTCACGGAGCGAGAGACGCTGGCCGACATCGATGCCGGCGGCGGTCTTTTCGTCCACGCTGCACGTGACAGGAATCGGCCAAGCCACGCCGTTGGCGAGCCTCATTGTGTCACAAATACTATTGAAGTCCTTTTCGCCGACAAAACCTGTCAGCGGGCTGA
>JACZTW010000215.1 GCA_022573485.1 Planctomycetota bacterium | reverse complement strand
CCCCGCATCGGAATGCGCATCTCACAGCCTCCTAAAAATGTGTTACAACGACTTGACCAGACTGGCCAACGCCTGAGGGCGTAGGCCTGACCCATGAGCATGATACCCTATGGACCGATTGGATTGCAACATACGGCGATTTGGAGCCTCGGGGGCCGTGTGGAACTGTTGGGTGATCGTGTGTGGCACCGCTCTTGAGCAGTGCTCGCAAATCCATTGCTCAAGAGCAGTAGACTGAGCCCTGTAGGTCGAATCCTCGACCTCCGTCTGCCAAACGGCAAGCCACGGGATGCGTCACGCGCAGTGGCTTGGCCGTTTGGCAGACGCTATGAACGATCAACAGAGGCGGGAATCAGAGGCACGACCGTCAGGGAATGCTTTGTTTCGGATCGCGACAACCGCGCGAGTTCGGGGAAGCGCTCCCTGATCCCGATGTACATCGGGACGTCTCTGAAATACACTCACGCAAGTCGTTGTTTCGCCCTTTCAGGGCATGGTGTCTGTAATGTCGTTTACCCAGGGCGGCGACTTGCGAATCAGGCGCGGACGGCGTCGAGGATGCCGGCGTCGGCGCACAGTTGTTCGACGAGTTCGATGGGCAGGCCGACGACGTTGCTATAGCTGCCCTCGAGGTGTTCGATGTTGGCGTCGCTGCTGTCCTGGATGCCGTAGGCGCCGGCCTTGCCTTGCCACAGACCGCTCTTCAAATAGCGCTCCAGCGTGTCTTTGAACATGGGTTTCATGGTCACGGCGGTTGTTTCGTGGCGGATCAGCCGCGCGCCGGTTTCGACGTTCAGAAGCGTCACGCCGGTGATGACGTCGTGCGTCGTGCCGGTCAGCAGGTTCAAAATGCGGCGGGCGTCGTCGAGGTCGGCGGGTTTGCCGATGATTTCGTCGTCGAGAGAGACAATGGTGTCCGCGCCCAGGACGAAGCCGTCGCGGAGGTCTTTGGCGACGCTGCGGGCTTTGAAGTAGCTCAGCGCTTCGGCCCAATGTTGCGGGATCTGGCTGGGCGAACGCGGTTCGGGCTCGCACACCGTCGGCGTGCAGATCTCGAAACGCAAACCCATTTCGCGCAGCAACTCGGCGCGGCGCGGGCTGCTGGAGGCGAGGACAAGTTGGACGGCAGTTGTATCCATGGCCATGCTATGGGGATGGTAACTACAATTCGCAGGCAGAGCAAAGTCCGTGGCCTGAAGGCCACGGCTCCGGGAGCAATCGCGCAGGCGAAAGCCTGCGGCTCCTTGGGTTGTGACGCGGGCATCACGCTGGGGGTTTTCGGAGTTGCGGCCGGGCGCCGGGGAGCGGCTGGGCGGTCTCGGATCGCCGCGCAGCTTTGCGGCGAAAGCGTGGCCGAGGTACGCGGCGGCGATAGGCCGTGATCATCCAGCGGGCGATGGCGTAAGTCGGCAGCGCACAAATGAGCCCGACGAGGAAGCTGCCGATCCACAGCTCGATACCCAGCGCCCACACCAGTCGCAAGACCTCCGACCAAAAGGCTTTGTCCAGCAAATGGAAGAACAAGTTCGACATCCCGCCGATGCTTTCGATAATCTTGGTGATCTGTGCCTGCACGGCGGACTCGCCGTCGACCACGCCTGTCTCGACGAAGTGCTGCCCAATTCGCCAGTTCACGTAATAGATCTGCACCATGGTCACGGGATTGGAAATCCACACGGCGGCCATGGCGAGGATCTTGTTGGCCCGGAAAGAGGCGGCGATTGCAGCGGCGATGACCATTTGAGCGCCGATGGTGGGCGTCATGGCTACGAACACGCCGATGGCCAGACCCAAGGCCAGCGCGTGAGGCGGGTCATTGGCGTGCAGCACGCGCAAAACTATGAAGCGCTTGAGTTTTTGCCATCTTTCGGTCATGCAATATCCGCCGGTAAACGGCAGGCGTGTTCTGCATTGTAGCGGAGCGGCGGAGCGGCGTCAGCGCCCGGATGCCGGTTTCAAGCACAATCTTCGCGGCGCGGCTCGCGCAGGCTACAAGTGGTTCATCGGTCACATCGCCGTCGGCGTCAGATTCGTGCGGGGATCGTCCACTTGGCTGAGCGCCGCGGCCAGCGCCCGGGTGACCTGCACGACGTCGATGTCGGTCATGCATTGATGCTGGATCGGACATTGCTTCAACCTGCGATAGTAGCAAGGCATGCACGCCAGACCGGCTTGCAGCACACTGGCCGGCTGTCCGTACGGCCCGGTGCGGCTGGGGTTGGTCGGCCCAAAAACCGTAACCACCGGCCGGCCCAGGGCCACGGCGAGGTGCAGGGCGGCGGAATCATTGCACAGCACCACGGCGGCGCCGCCCAGCAACGCCACCCATTCTGCCAGCCCGATCTCACCGGCCAGGACGACCGGCGCCGGCGAGCAGGATCGGGCGATGAGCTGGCAGAGGTCGGCTTCCGCAGGGGATCCGCTGAGCACGGCGCTGAGCTTCAATTCACTCTGGATATACGCGACGGACTCGGCGAATCGCTCCGGGTACCAGTTCTTCGTCTCCCAGCGCGAGCCGGGCACAATCACGGCGTAGGGTTCGCCGGCATCGAGGCCCTTCCCGGCGAGTTTGCCGCTCAAGACCTCGCGGGCCTCAGGCGAAACCGGCAAATGAAACTCGACGGGATGGTCCGCAAAACCGAGCATCTGTGCAGGAAGGTAGTTCTTATCGACAGCGTGCATGTTCGAGTCGGGAATGGCCACGCGATGGCTGTAGAAGATGCCCGAGCACTCACGCGCGGGAGCGAATCCGAGGCGCACCGCCGCCCCGGATGCAAAGGCCATCAGCCCGCTGCGAAACAGGCCCTGAATATCCACGGCCAGATCAAACTCGCGCGCGCGGAGTTCGCGGGCGAAACCGCCGAGCTTGAAGGTCATCTTCACGGCGCCGGTCAAGGTCTTGAATTGCCGGCGATCGAAGGGAATCACTTCATTGAGCTGGGGATGGTCTTTCAAGAGATCGACGTATTCGGTATTGAGCAGCCAGCTGATCCGGGCCTGCGGATAGCGCCGGCGCAGCCCATTGAGCAGGGGCAAGGCGTGGATGATGTCGCCCAGGGAACTGGGCTTGACGATCAAAATGCGGCGAAAGTTGTGTGTGTGGAGGTTCAATTGTGTCGCGTTGTTCCGTATGGGAGTCCGCGCGGGACATTGAGTATTGTATTTCCCCTACAACTTGCGGCCACATGCCGATCGCGCTCGGTGAGGCTGCTAAACGGCAAGCCAACGGCTGGATCTCTCAACCCGACTTCGTCGTTTGGCGGGCGCTGCGGATTGCCAACCTCAGGCGGTGGCGTCTTGCCGGGTCCATTGATTATCGGAACTGAGTATCTCATGCGGTCCGAATCTGGCTTTGTAGCTCATTTTGGTGCAATCCCTGATGTAGAAGCCGAAATAATAGTACTGAATGCCGGAGCGGCGGCAATGGTCCAGTTCCCACAGCGCCGAGAAGGTACCCAGGCTGCGGTCCGCGTAGTCCGGATCGAAGAACATGTAGACGCTGCTGAGAACGTCCCGAGAGTGGTCCGCAATGCTGACGCCGATCAAACGCTCGTCGAGGTAGTAGTCGAACTCGACGGACCGCACCGGCGAACAAAAGAGGAAGCTGTGCAGGTCGTCGTATTCGTCGCTCATCGTACCGTCGTGCTGGTGCTTCAAGTAGCGTGAATAGATGCGCCATTTTTCCTCGTCGAGATGCGGTTTGATCAACTTGGCGCGGACGTCGCGGTTGCGATGCCAGATCCTGCGCTGCGATTTGGTCTGCCTGAAGCCCGCCACGGGCACACGCAACTGGCGGCACTCGCTGCACGCGGGACAATTGGGCTGATAGAGCACATTGCCGCTCCGGCGGAAGCGGCGATCCATGAGGGCATGGTAAATCTCCGGTTCGAGTTCGCCGGCGAGAAAGGAACGGAATCGGGCTTTGCGGGCGGGCAAGTACGGGCAGTCGAACTCGGGCCCGAGCGGAATGGCGTCGGTATTGAGGAAGTCATCGACCGTTTGTTGTGTGGCGGGGCTGCTCATCAAGCGCATTATAGAGGCTCTTGAGGGTTGTCGGCCACGTTGGCCGGCCTCTGATTCAGTGCGGAGACCTTCATTTTGTAATGATTTTGGACTAGAATCTACCCGCGTTCGCGAGTGATCGCGTCCAATGCGGCCAAGGGATGCTCGCCGGACGCTGTCGAGAGATTTGGAGAATTGATGATGGCACGGATTTATGGTTTGACGGTCACTTTGTTGTTGATGGTAGCCGCACCGGCCGGTGCCCAGATGCCAGGCCCGGCAACCTCCGGTCCGACGCTCGGGCTCGGCGATGCCGCGCCGGCACTGGAAATCGCGACGTGGATCAAGGGCGATCCAGTAGACCTGGCCAAAGGCCGGAACAAGAACGTCTACGTGGTTGAATTCTGGGCCACGTGGTGCCCCCCGTGCATCATGTCGATTCCTCACTTGACCGAAATCCAGAAGCGCTACCGAGACAAGAACGTGGTCGTCGTGGCGATCACCGACGAACCGCCGTCGCTGGTGACTCAGTTTGTCCAAAGACAGGACGACAAGATCGGCTACACGGTGGCCTGCGACAAAGAGCAAAAGACGACTGGTTCATACATGTTCGCCGCCGGGCAAATGTCCATTCCGATCATCTTCATCGTGAATCGCGAGGGCAAGATCGCCTGGATCGGCAGCCCCTTCGAGATGGATCGGGTCCTCGAAGAAGTCGTCGCCGGCCGGTACGACATCGAGAAAGCCAAAGCACAGGCGACAGCGGAGGAAAAGTTCTACGGCAAGCAGCTCAATGAACTTCTGCTGGCTGTCGAGAGAGGCAAGTGGGATACGTGCGTGATCATCGCCCGGGACATCGCCGACCCGAACAGCAAGCTCTCCAGCGACCTGCGAAGCCAGGTCCTCAGCCGCGTGGCCTGGGCGATGCTGGCCCACGAACTCGCGGACAAAAAATACTTCAAGGACGCACTCGAGCTGGCCAAATCCGGCTATGACATTTGCGGATGCGAAGAGGCTGACATCGTGGACACCTACGCCCGGGCCCTGTTCGACAACGGGCACACCCGCGAAGCAGTGAAGTATCAGCGTCTGGCCGTCGGCTTCGCCAGCAACATGATGATGAAAGAGGAGTTTCGCAAGTCGCTCAAGAAGTACGAAGAAGCGTCCCAGGGCGGATAGCCAGGCCAAGCCGGACAACTTGGTTGCTTCTGCTTACGTTGGTCTTTGCCGCGGCGGCGTGATGTTCAGCTTTTTCATGTGCCGGTAGAGGGCCGACCGGGACATGCCCAGCTTCTCTGCCGCCTCCGGGATGTTCCCGCTCTGGGCAATGGCGCTCTCGATTCCCTTGCGGGCCACATCGTCGATCGATCGTACTTCACCCTCGTCCGTGCCGGCGACCGCAAGCGTCTCAAGACTGTCTGCGGTGATTGTCGGTCCGGTGGTGAGAATGGCCGCCCGCTCAATTGTGTTTCGCAACTGCCGTACGTTTCCGGGCCAGTCGTGACGGCGCAGCACATCGATGGCCGATGACTCCAGCGCCAACCGCCGACCCGTCTGCTCGATGAAGAGTTGCAGAAAGTGCTCGGCGAGCTCGGCGATGTCCTCCGGCCTCTGACGCAACGGCGGGATGCGAATCTCAATCACGTGCAGTCGGTGATAGAGGTCTTCACGGAACTTGTTCTGCCGGACCATTTCTTCCAGGTCTGAGTTGGTGGCTCCGATGACGCGGCAGTCGACCTGGATCGGCACCTGCCCGCCGACCCGCTCGAACGGGTGCCCGTCGAGAACGCGCAGCAGTTTGGCCTGGGTGGCCAGGGACATGGAGCCCAGTTCGTCGAGAAACACCGTCCCGCGATCCGCGGCCTCGGCGCGGCTTTACCACGACGGGAAACGAGACGTCCGCGAGCAAGGCCTCGAGGCCATATCGGAGGAGCGGATTCAGGTAGCTGAAGAGAACGATGGGGGTGTCCGACCCGCGCCTGAACTCCGTAAGCAACTCGAGGGTGCCCTCGACCGTCATTCCCGCCTCGAGGGCCCGGAACGTGGCCTCCTGGATGGTCGGGCCATCTGCGAGCGGGTCACTGAAGGGGATCCCAAGCTCCAGCACGTCGCCGCCGGCCTCCGCCAGGCCCGCCAGCACGTCTAGGGTTGCGGACCGGGACGGAAATCCGGACGTCACGTAGGGAACCAGGGTAGATCGCCCCTCGCTCCGCCGCTCCGCGAACCTCTCAGAGATACTCGGCATGGGACTCGAAAAGGGTACAGAGGAGGGAACTCAAAGGAAGAACCTCAGGCAAGGTGAGACCTCAGATGAGGTAGTCGCTGACGCGGATGCCATATTTTTGCGCGTCTGTCGTCCTCACGATGGTACGCTCGCCGAGAGAAAGGTCCAATGTGACGGGCGTTTCCAACGGCCCACCCTTGGCATCAGAAATCACCTTCACCATGGGGCGGTGGAGGTGCTCGACTTCCGAATGGGTCTTGGATACGACGGCCAACTCATGCGTGTCCAGAATCACCAACGTGCCGACCGGATACACCCCTGTCGATGTGATCAGAGCCTTCACGATCAGTTGATCGAAGCCACGCCGGGGGTTGTCCCTCATTTCCTTGAGTACCTCATCCGGAGGCCAAGGCTCGTACTGGTAACTCCGGACCGAAGTGCCCGCGTCGAAGCCGTCCGCCACCGCGACGATCTTTGAGAAGAGTCCCAGCTCCCGGGTTCGTTCGTTCTGAGGATACCCGGAGAGATCGATC
>JACZTW010000214.1 GCA_022573485.1 Planctomycetota bacterium | reverse complement strand
CATGGAGCAAAGAACGAAGCCGCTGCCTTTGTGCCGTGAATCGTCCTAATGAGCTCCCGCGCGCTGAGGTACGCGGGCACACGGATGGGAAACTCATAATTCATCCGAAGCCACGAGGCATATCGAACAAGCGCGGCACGAACTTCCGGGTGACCTCTTGCGCCGCAAATCCGCAGGCCCGTTCGTTTCGTCTGCTTCACGCCAACAAAGCTCCTGCCCCCTCTGGATCCGCACTCTTCCGGCCCACCACAACAAATTCGTGCCCCCGTGTTCAAGAGAACAAGCCCCCCCGCCCTCAAGCGTGCTCTTGACGAATATGGGGTCTCTTGAAGGAAATCAATCGATCTGGATGCTCCGACATATCTTGTCGAACACTCCTTCGTAACGATCGAAGTTGAGTTTTCGCGATGTGCAAGTAATCACATACACCCGATCTTGCTTGAGCAGGACGTAGAGCAAGTACTGAAACAAGTGCCCCTGGACCCGGAATCTACAAATGATCCGGCGCGCATGCACGCTATTAATCTGCAGGGCCTGCGTCTCCAGCACCTGGAAATCCGTGCCCTGCGATTCTATCTCAGCATAGAATTCCTCCAGAAGTTGGTCATCGAGAACCGTACCTTCTTCCACCTCAGTCATCACCACGTTGACGATTTCTCGAAACCGATCAGAACTCCTTTCTTGGGGACTTACGAAAGCCACTACTGTGCCTTGGAAGTCTATTCGTTTCTCCCAAGATTCCGGATAACGAATAGAGAATCCCAACTCGTCATCTCGATAGTGCCCGGACACGCTCACTATGACATTACGTGAAGTAACGATGGATGCCACGAGGGCAACAGCGAAAACCCCAAGGATTACATAGATCGCTTTTCTTGACATCTGCCGTCATCCCTTCACATCGTGGCCCAAGTGGTTTCAACCTGGGCAATGCGAATTCGGATCATCCTCTGCCCTTCGATCGGCCAGGCGTCATCCCAGTCCATCTTCAGAACCACGCCGTCGAGTCCGCAGCCGCGCAGCCTAGTAGTCCGGGCCTCGGTGGGCGGGTTCGATGCGCGGTGGGGGGCCGAGGAGATGGTCGATGCGGTTTATGATCTGCGTGGTGCGGCGGTCGTCGCGCCGGGCTTTGAACTTTCCGGAAATCCGGGCACGCTCGAAAGTGCTCAGATCCCCGCCGACGCGGCGCAGTGGTTGCAGGTCGCCGCACTCCAGCTTGCCGATGATCACTTCGCCGCCGTTCTTCTCAGTATACTGAAAAAACCCGCCGCCCTCGTAACTGATGGCCGAGTCGCCCTTGATCAGCACGTAGCACAAATTCGCGTTGAGCATGGAATCGTTCGCGTAGGTTCTTCCCGGAAACGGCTTCCAATACGACCGCAACACGATGATTTGAACGATCTTGCGGGTCTGGTCGGCGGCGGCGCGGGTCTGCTTGCGCAGGACCAGGTCCACAAGCCCGCCGTCCCGCAGGCGGAAATATGATTCGTCAAAATCCTCATAGTACAGTTCCGGCGTAGCGTCTGAGCGAATATCCGTGACTGCGACGCGATTGAAAGGTGCCGAGTGACAGCCGAACAGCCCGGCGGACACTGCCAGCACCGCCGCGATACAAATTTTCTGAAAATAGCAGCGCGCGGGTGCCACTTGCTGGTGTTGGGCGTGCTCGCATTGGTTAGTTGGCTTCATGCGTGAGGATCTCTATAATGCCGGCGGATGCTCAATCGCGCTGGCGCGCGGTCGTGAATGGTCCGGAGAATCTATGGCTACCGAGAATAGTGGCAAGCGCGGTGCGGGTCAATCGCCCTGGCGTCTGGGCGTGGTTTCGTATTTGAACGCCCGCCCGTTGATCTGCGGCCTGGAGCGGGAATCCGCGGTGCGGCTGGACTTTGACGTGCCCTCGCGACTCACCGCGCGGCTGCTGGGCGGTGATTTCGACGCCGCCCTCGTGCCCGTGATCGACCTGCTGAGGCACAACAGCGAACTTCAAATCGTGTCCGATGCCTGCATCGGCTGCGACGGCGAGACGCTGACGGTGCGCATCTTTTCCAAAGTTCCGCCGACCGACATTCGCCGCATTCATTTGGACCTGGACTCGCACACTTCGGTGATCCTGGCCCGCCTGATTTGGCCCGCACTGTACGGAGAAGACGTGTCTTTCGTCCAACTGGAAGACGCCGCGTCGCTCGAGCAGTGCGAATCGGTTCTCTTGATCGGCGACAAGGTTGTCGGCATTTCTCCGGACGAATTTCGGTATCAAGTTGATTTGGGCAGTGCGTGGAAGACTTGGACGGGCCTGCCGTTCGTGTTTGCAGTGTGGGCGGCGGACCGCGCTCGGGACACGCGCTCGCTGGGCGAAATGTTGAGCGCTGCCCGCGATCGCGGCGTGCGCAAGGGGGGGCAACTGGCCGTCGAATTCGGCCCGCGGCACGGTTGGCCCGCGGCGCTCGCGCAGCAATACTTGGAGCGTTATCTCACGTTCGGCCTGACGGACAAACACGTTGAAGGCATGATCCGCTTCTTTGACCGGGCGACGGCGAGCGGGCTGGTGCCCGGCGCGCAGGAATTACAGGCGGCCACATGACCCCACTGACGGAGACAACTCAACCCGCTTCAGCCTCGACGAGCGAGGGACGGATCAGCGCGCAGGACGCGCTGGCGCTGTACGCGGATTGTGGCCTCCACGAACTCGGCCGACGAGCGCACCGCGCTACGCAGCGGCTGCACCCGGAGGATTATCGCACGTACGTCGTCGATCGAAACATCAACTACGCCAACTACTGCACCGCCAAGTGCATTTTCTGCAATTTCAAGGCCGATCCGCCGGGAATGAACTCCGGGCGCGAGGATCTGCCGGACGGCTACGTGCTCCGTTTCGAGGACATCGGCAGCAAGATCGAAGAGTTGCTGGCCATCGGCGGGACGCAAATCCTGATGCAGGGCGGCTTGGTGCCGGCGGAGATGTTGCCGTTCGAGTGGTACCTCGATTTGATGCGCTTTATCAAACGCGCATACCCCGGCATTCACATTCATGCCTTCAGCCCGCCGGAAATCTGGGCGTTTCATCAGATTTTCGACATGCCCGTGCGCGACGTGCTGCTCCGATTGCAGGAGGCTGGGCTGGACACGATCCCGGGCGGCGGCGGCGAGATTTTGGTCGATCGTGTGCGACGGAAGATCGCCCAGGGCAAGACGACGACATCCGAGTATCTGGCGGTCATGCGCGAAGCGCACTCCATCGGCATGCGCACCAGCATCACCATGATGTTCGGCCATATCGAGACCATCGCTGAGCGGATCGAGCATTTGCAACTCATTCGCGATTTACAAGACGAGACCGGCGGGTTCACGGCTTACATTTGCTGGACGTTTCAACCGGGCAGCACGCCGCTGGGGCGCGTGCGACAAATGCCGCCCTCGCGGGGCGCGTCACCCGACGGCAAGCACTTGGTCCTCGCCGACGCCAACGAGTATTTGAAGATGCTCGCCGTCTCGCGCATTTTCCTCGACAACATCCCCAACATTCAATCCAGTTGGGTCACGCAGGGGCCGAAGATCGGACAACTCGCCTTATTCTACGGCGCCAACGACATGGGCTCAGTGATGATGGAAGAGAACGTCGTGTCCGCCGCGGATACGACCTTCAGCCTCAGCGAATCACAAATCCGACACTTGATCACCGATGCCGGCTGGCGTCCCCAGAAGCGCGATTGTTACTATCGCCCCGCCGTCCAGATCGACACGGACTCGACGGGTGGCGATTAGACTTCGGCGGCGGCTCCGTGTAGTCTATGTGTCGTGCGCGGCGCCGGGTGCCGCGGGCCGGTGGAATTTCGTCCCCGCAATATCGGCACCAGCGGCGGCTGCCCACGGGAGGGCGTCATGGATGTCAGGGAAGCGGTTTGGCAGCAAGCTGAATCTGATTTGACCATCCGCACCACGGACGGTCGGATCGAAGGTTTCATTTGGGAACATGCCCAACGCATCTGCGTCTCCTCGGCGGCCATCGCCGAGCTGCTCGGCATGCAACCCAGCAGCGCTGATCGGGATGTTCTGGCGGCGGCCGCCCTGTATCAGGATGCGGCTTGGGTCGTGCAGTTCGTGGAGGGTTCAATCTGCCGGGCGGACATTCTGGCCAAGCCGCTGTCCATGGTTCAGCGGGAGATCAGCGCCGACAAATCCGCCGACGCGCTGCGAGATATTTTCGCCGCGAAGCGACTGGAATCCGTCGGCCGCATCATTCGCGAGGCGGGCGGGCGTAAAACCACGAACATGACGGCGCAAGTCGTGGCCGACGCGACCAGCCTGGACAGCATCGGTCCCCTGGCCCTGTTCCAAATGATTCACAAACAACTGGAAGACGGTCGGGCGATTCGGTCGATCCTGGAGACCTGGGATCGCCAACAGGAATATCACTTCTGGCCCGCGCGAATCAAGGAGTCTCTGCGCTCCGAACCGGTCAGAAGAATTGCCCGGCAACGGCTGGAAGCACTATCGACTTTCATGAACGCCTTGAGAATCCACACGCATGCGGAGGATCTGACCGAAGCCGCGGCGCAGTCGCGATCCAAGCCGGTGCCCTTCGATTGACTCGCCAGCAGGCCGGCCTGCCCGCCAGCGGGCCCGCCCGCCCGCCAGTTCCGCAGAAGGCCGGGCTTCGGGCTTCGGGCTTCAGGGCAAGAAGCTTGATCCTGTAGCCTGTAGGCTGTAGCCTGAAGCCTCTTCCCGGCCGAGGTGCAATGACTCATGGAAACAATGGTTCGCAAACCGATTCCGCCGGGCACGCTCGTCCGGGTTGAGCAAGTCATCCAGCGCCGCGCCGGCGCGTATTCGACGGTCGTCGAGGGCGAGGTCGTCTCGCACGAAATGGAACCGACGGGCGCCTGGTTCGCCCACGGCAAGAAAGGCAGGCTGTGGCTCACGCGCTTGCGGATCAAGAAACCGGACGGCGAGATCAGCGCCCTCAATCTCGATTCGAATTCGATAATCACGATTCTCAAACCCGGACCATGATGACCAGGCGAGTGGCTGCCGGCATCGCGATATGTGGGATCGCCTGGTGGTTGCTGGGCGACACGGTGGCGCATTATGCGAACCGTTCGCAACCGGACGGCGTCATTCGCTTCGCGCACTACGGCGGCTATCGGGACTTCGAGCGCTGGCAGCGCGTGATCGAGGCCTTCGAGCAGTCGCACGCCGGCGTCCGCGTCCGGCAGGAGTACATTCCGGGGTACGGCACACAATACGACCACAAGATTCGTCGCCAGTTGCTCGCCGGCGTGGCGCCGGATGTGTTCATGGTGCAGGACGAGTCGTTTCCTCATTATGCTGACACAAGCCTCGCCGATCTGACGGACGTGATCGAGGAACGAACGCTTCAGCGCCTGCGCAGCGACTTCCATCCAACAGCCACGGCGTCATTCCGCTACGGCGGCGTGCCTCGGGCTCTGCCGCTTTACGGCGGCAACTTGTTGATTTACGTGAACATGAAGTGCGTCGAGCGAGCGCCCGCGCCGGCACCCGCCGCGCGGGCAGGT
The DNA here is from genome assembly GCA_022573485.1 of Planctomycetota bacterium. Classification (GTDB taxonomy): domain Bacteria; phylum Planctomycetota; class Phycisphaerae; order UBA1845; family CAIVHJ01; genus JACZTW01. The sequence continues at coordinate 1,233 of JACZTW010000214.1, read as the reverse complement.
CAGGCCGTGCCTTTGGCAGAGCAATTACGGGACGATTGGACGATTGACGAGTTTCGCAGTTGTTGCCGGCAACTGACCTGCGACTTTGACGGCGATGGTCGAACGGATCAATACGGCCTGTGGCATCCGTGGTGGGGTTACTACTTGCCGATTCTGTGGTCCCACGGGGCGGCGGTGCTGGATGAATCGCGGACCGAGTGGCGGCTGACGGGGCCTGCCGCGCGCGACGCGATGCAATTCTATCGCGATTTACTGCTGGCGGATCGAGTTTGTCCGGCACCGGGCGAGTTGGGCCAAATGAGGCAGGACATTGCCTTTCTCTCCGGCCGCGTGGCCATGGTCATCAATGGGCCGTGGTTCATCCCCATGCTGGAGGAATCCGAGCTGCGCGACCATTACCGCGTGCTGCACATGCCCAGCGGCCCCGGCGGGCGGTTCACGCGCGTCACTTGGGACGGAATCGCGATCAATCGTCATGCAGACGAGCCGCGCCGGCGCGATGCCGCCGCGTTCGTCCTGTTCACTACATCCCGCGCAGCTCAGGACATCTTCGCCCAAGGCCGCCGCGTCATCCCCGCCCGGCTGGATGCAGCCTCCGAGCTGGCCTTGGCGAAATCGGGGAGCGGCACGGAGAAATTCATCACTTCCTTCGACTATCTGCGGGTTCAGCCGATCACGGCGCATTGGAAGACGATGGATCGGGCGATCAAACGACATTTGCGGGATTTGCTGGGCGATCGCGTGACGAGCACGCAGTTCTTGGCCAATTTGAAAGACGATCCAGATATCTCGACCCACTTCGCGTCATCGCCATAGCGACTTTGGCGCGCCGGCGACACGATGCCATGAACCGCAACGGCGCTGCAATTCGGTTCACTTGGCCCTGGCTCACGGGGCTGATTCTGTTGACGCTCATACCGCTCGCAGCATCGCTGCTGCTCTCTTTTACGCGGTGGGACGGGTTCTCCGAGCGCGACATCGAATGGGTCGGCCTGCAACACTACCGTGAGTTACTCGTCGGCGTGCTGCCGGCAAGTGTGCCAGCCGAGGAAGTGCCGCCGCATCCGCGCTTCCTCAAGGCAGTTTACAACACTGTGGTGTTTGCCGCCTGCGCCGCGCCGCTCGGCGTGATGGCGGCGCTGCTGCTGGCTGTCCTGCTCAACCAGCAAATAAAGGGCATCGCCATCTTCCGTTGTGCGTACTATTTGCCCCACATCCTCGGCGGCGTGGGGA
>JACZTW010000213.1 GCA_022573485.1 Planctomycetota bacterium | reverse complement strand
TTTCCGTGATCATTTGCCCCTTGCGCCACACGCGCACTGTGCCGGTCGATTCGGAGAGCGTGATGGCGATCGATCGTGTGCTGGCGGTGATGGCGGCAGCGCTGGAGTGCCGCGTGCCCAGCGCCAGTGGCAGCTCCTCACCGGAGATGTTCGGGCGCAGGGTGGTGCCGGCTGAGACGATCACGCCGTTGCCCTTGATCACGAACGCGCCGTCGATGGTGCAGAACTCCTTGACCGTCTCCTTGATGACGTCATTGAGGATGTTGCGCTCCTTCTCGGTGTAGCCTCTGAATGGATTGATGATGTTCTGCTGGCAGTACTTCTGCACCTCTTTGTCGTCGCCCACGACCAGCAGGGCGCCGACCGGCTTGCCCTCGCGGCCTTGCTGGGCGAGTTCGAGGGCGATGGTCAACACTTGCTGGAAGACGACGCGCTTGATGTGCTCGGTGAGCTTCGGCTGATCGACGGTCTGGAAGATCTCAAACTCTTTACCGACGGTCATGGTCACCAATGTATCGAGTGTCTGGCCTTTGATGCCGACGAGAAAGACGAACTCTTCGCCGGGCGACAGCAGCCGCTGCGAGAATGCGATCAGGGTGGCCATCTTGATCTGCGCCATCCGCGTGAGGTCCAGGTCCGGCACGCGGAGGATTTTGTGGGCGTGTTCCCTGGAGCGTAGCTCGTCTTTCTCGTCGCGGGCGATCAAAATCAGCCGCGTGACCTTTTTGACCTTCTCGGCGACGGCGCCCACGTCGTTGAGCGAGTCGACATAGATCAGCACCGCCTTGGCCTTGACCTTCTTGGCCACTTGAATGGCGGCGTCGATCATGGCGTTGCTGTGCAGGTTGTTGAAATCAACTTTCTGTGCAGCCATTGCCGACACTCCACAACATAAGGTCCGTCAAGCACTACTATACTTTCGGCCGGAACTGACTTTGAGTTCAGCCGCTCGGCCCACCGGGTAGGATGCCACTGGTCCACCGAGTTAGGTCAAGTCCTCCGCCGAATCTTCCGAAGCCAACTACAGCCATGAGCTTAGAGCACGACCCACGCCGAATCCAACCTCCCGACCGCGAACGCCCATTGGCCGATCCGGCGTCGGCCGGCGATCCCACCACGCTGGAACATTTGCTCAGCCATCTTGCCACCGTCGAACAGCAGCTTGACCGCGTCACCGGGCAACTCCACGATCTGGAGCAACAGGACCACGTGCTGCAGCAGGGCCTGGCGAAGCTGAATCAGCAAATGGCCCGGGCCCGGCAATTGCAAGACGACTTGCTGCCGCGATCGCTGCCGGAGAGCGACAGCCTGCGCATCTCCACACTCTATGTGCCGGCCAACGAACTCAGCGGCGACGTCTACGACGTGGTACGGCTCGGCGATCGGCATTTGTCCATCAACATCTCGGACGCCACCGGGCACGACATGGCTGCTGCCATGCTGAGCATCTTCATGAAGCAGTCACTGCGGGCTCGCGAAGCCGCGGCCCACCAGACTCGGCGCGCCGGCATCGAGCATCCGCACGAGTTGCTGTCCAAACTCAACGACGAACTCGTCGCCGCCGATCTGTCTGATTGCCATTTCCTGACTTCCATCCACGCCGTCTTTGATGAGGTTGATCGCAACCTGCTGTGGGCGCGCGGCGGGATGCCGTACCCGATCTTGATCCGCCGCGGCGAATCGCCGCAACGCATCGTGTCCGAAGGCGGGCTGATCGGCGCGTTTGCGGACCAGCAATTCGATTCGGTCAGCACGCACCTCGGCCCGGGCGACATCATGCTGCTGTTCACCGACGGGCTGGAGGCTCTGCTGCTCAACGCCGGCCCCGGGGCCGGCCCCGGGCGCGGGGCAGCGAAGCTGCTGGACACGCCGTGGTGCCGGACGCTGACCGGCGAGACGCTGGAGGCCCACCTGCACGAAATCGAGGATCTGCTGAGCAGTACGTCGTCCAACGACTGGCCGGCGGACGATGTCACCATTCTGGCGCTCGAAGGCCTGCCGAAGGCGTGATTCGTGGTTCGTGATTCTGCAAGTGGCCGCACCGCCTTAAGACTTCGGGCATCGATTTTCAGGACGCAGCCGTTTCCCCAATCCGGATTCCGAAATCCGCAATTCCCCCGCTCCCGGCGTCGAACTGTGCGGACGAGAGAGATGCCGCCCGAATTTTTGCATAGAGTTATTCGAGGACATGGCCGCAGGCAGGCTCGAGTGGAGATTCACCTTCCTTCGTGCCGAGATAGATATCGCGCAGGATAATCGAGCCGTCGGCTGGGAACTCGACCGTGCCGGTCAGGTCGGTATCGTCGGGAATGAAATTGCCGCCCGTCACGGTCATGGTCAATTCGTTGGTCGCCGAATCCAGTGAGTAATCACCCCAGTAGTCAATGAACGTCTCAAAGGGCGTCCAAGTGACGGCGAACTCACCCTGGCAGAAGATGATCTCCGCGATCACGCCCTCGGTCTCAGACTCATCCTCGCACGAAATGGACGAGCGCTCTTCCCAGCGCCCCTGGAACGGATCGCCGGCATCCGGCTTACAGCTCAGTATTCCCCCGCCGCAGCCGGACAACAGAGAGAGCAATCCAGCCGAAACAATGACCACATAATAAGTCTGCATCTGCATGTCCTTGTTCCTCCTTGCGAGGCAATACTTGCCACAATCGGGTGACTTGTCAACCGAGATTTACATTCGCACGCCGCGCGGGCTCTTGAGCAGTGGATTCGCGAGCACGGCTCAAGAGCAGTGGCACACGCCATACGCCTTACGAGGCAACGCCCCGCGCATCGCCAACGCGGCCTGGATTTTGTGAGCCCGTGGGTTCGTTTGGCCACCGAGCTTTCGCGCTTGCGGTGAGCTTGTCGAACCGTGGTCCGTGATTCGCCTGCTGTCGAACCATGATTCCTTTCTCTTGATCCCCATTCCGCAATCCGCACTCCATCCCCTTTCATCCTTCGTACTTTGTACTTCGTCCTTTCAGCCCCTTCCCATTCCCGGCCTTGCGTTTACGGCTAAATGGCTTTGTTCGGCCACTGAGCTTTTTCGCCTGCGGTGGCTTCGTTTGGCGCTACACGTTTCGCCACACTTCGCCGTCTTCTTTCATAATTCATACTTCATCATTCATAATTCTCCCAGCGCGCACCACAGGCGCGGAGGCTTGACCTATTGGTATAACTTGCCCCCCGATCGCCGACTGAATGGTCGCAATAGCGCGCCTGGGAAACCCCGGGACACTGTGATCATGCACTACGGGCTTCTTCGCCGCACGATCCGAGTGTCGGGCCCACCGGCGTTGCAGCGGCCACCGACCCATGTTACGCTCCCTTAGCGCCCCTGTGGCAGACGATCCAGAGGCGTGTTGTGCGGACAGGAAACCAAAGTTCCGCATGTTATGCGGATCAAGCTGATTATTGTCAGGCGGCGGAAGGAGAATCATGAATGCCTGATTTGACGGTGGAATTCCTCAAGAGTGAAGCGAAGACGTTCGCGGGCATCGAATCCAGCCACGATGAACCTACGCTCTTCGGCGTCGACAACGGGAAGACTGTGGGTACGTATTTTGAGCACAAGTTTCAGGCCTGCCTCCACGGAAAGTACGAGTACGAGGAGGGATCCTCTGCGAAGGGTATCGATTTTCCCGGGCTGGGCGTGGACATGAAGGTCACCAGCATCAAGCAGCCGCAGTCTTCCTGCCCGTACAAGTCCGCACGCCAGAAGATCTACGGATTGGGCTATTCCCTTTTGATCTTCGTCTACGAGAAGACGGACAATCCCGAGAACTCAACGGCCCGGCTGGACATACTCCACGTGATCTTCGTGGAAGCGGCGCGCACTGCCGATTTCCAGATGACCACGGGACTCAACAGCATCCTCAACAATGACGGAAACAAGGACGACCTGATCGCATTCATGAGCGACAAGATGCTCCCAATTGAAGAAATCGAAGCTTCCCAAATTGCTGATGATTTACTGGAGAAACACCCTCAGATCGGATACCTCACAATCTCCAATGCCTTGCAATGGCGGCTGCAATACCAGCGAGTGATCGACAAGGCGGGCGCAGTGCCAGGGGTCGTTCGCATCAAATGAGCACGAAACAAGCGAGCTATAAGGTCGAGTTTGGGGACTTTCAAACCCCACCTAGTCTCGCCCGTGAGGTCTGTAGTCTGCTGGCGCACACAGACCTGTCACCTTCCTCCGTACTGGAACCCACCTGCGGGAAAGGCGCATTCCTGGATGCCGCGCTCCAAGCCTTCCCCGGCGCGACTGTCGTGCGGGGCTTCGACTGCAACCCGGATCATGTGCACGTTTCCCTAGGAGCCGTAGCCGATCACCCGGACGCGCGAGTCGAGTGCGGCGACTTCTTCAAGGTCAATTGGGACGGTGTGCTCTCCGAGCTGCCCGATCCCATACTTGTAATTGGCAACCCTCCCTGGGTCACCAACGCCGCAGTAGGATCACTCGGAGGCGCGAACCTTCCGCAAAAAGCTAACATCGACGGTCTTCGTGGAATCGATGCCCTCACCGGCCGCTCTAACTTCGACATCTCCGAGTGGATGCTGCGTGAGACCATGAGGTGGCTGGAAGGCCGCGTTGGGACAATGGCCGTTCTCTGCAAGACCGCTGTCGCCAGGAAAGTCCTTTCCTTCTCCTGGGCCAAGCGCGCTCAGATTGAGTCGGCCGAGGTCTATCGAATCAACGCCATTCAAGAGTTCGGTGCTTCGGTTGACGCCTGCTTGCTCGTGGTGCGCTTGAAGCCAGGTTCACGCTCGACAGAATGCGATGTCTACGAGACCTTGCGCTCAACGACGCCTTCGTCGCGCTTTGCCATGCGCGAGGATCGTCTCGTGGCCGATCTTGACGCATATGACCGTCTTTCCTTTCTCTGCTGCGACGGGCTTATCGGATGGCGTTCAGGCGTCAAGCACGACTGTAGTCGGGTGTTTGAGCTCTCACGGAAACAGGGCACTCTCATCAATGGTCTTGGTGAGCATGTTTCTATCGAAGCCGACGTTGTTTTTCCTCTCCTGAAGAGTTCCGACGTTGTTCACGGGCGCGAACCACGCAAGCTTCTCTTGATTCCTCACCGATCCATGCAAGAGTCGCCCCTTGACCTTGAGCGCCGTGCCCCGCTTGCCTGGAAGTACCTGCGCTCCCACTCTGACATCCTTAGCAAGCGCGGAAGCTCGATCTACGAGAAGAGACCCCCGTTTTCAATATTCGGGGTCGGCCCCTATTCGTTTACAAACTGGAAGGTGGCAATATCTGGACTCTATAAGGAACTCAGGTTTTCTAAGATCGGCCCTTACGCGGGACGGCCGATTGTGTTCGACGATACATGCTACTTGTTTCCATGCGACTCGGAAGAAGAGTGCGATGTTCTTTACGAACTGATTACTTCTTCGGCCGCGACGGAGTTCTGGTTGTCGCTCGTGTTCTGGGACTCGAAGCGGCCTATAACAGCTAAGCTTCTGAACCTTCTTGATTTGGATGCACTCGCAAAGAAACTCGACCGCTGGACACCAATTGCGAGGCGGCTGGCGGAACGGCAGATGATACGTTACTCGGATCAAGGTCATCAATCGATGCTCTTTCGGGAGTCGTCGCCTAAATATCATGGAACATGAGGTGCCGCACGGCGCGCCGCACGTGATCGCCAATACGTTGGCCTTTGGCTGAAACATGAGTAACTGCCTCTTTTGTACTGCGAGCGGCCCGTTCACAAAGCCGGAACACATTATTCCGGAGGCATTGGGGAACGATAACCTGATCCTCCGGAATGAAGTCTGCGACAAGTGTAACCAGTACTTCGGCACCAAGGTGGAGAAGTTCGTGCTCGGCAAGACGCCCATCGCGTTTTGGCGAACGTTTCTCGGGATACGCACGAAGCATGGTGCACTGCCGCATGTTGATCTGAGCCAACCAAAGCAGGAGAAAGGACGACTCGCTTCTGTGCATGAACTGCACGATAACTTACTCGGATTTGCGTGTCATGAAGACCACACGGTTTCCGTTGATATCAACGATGACGAGATGATCCGGGGAATCTTGGACGGTACGCGCACCCAGTTCACATTCGTCTTCACGCGGCTTGTTCTGTCGCTGATGGGACGTTTCTTGTGCAAAATCGGCGTTGAACTCCTGTGCCTCGATGATAGAAGGCTCGCTCGCTCCCCTGCTTTCGACAAGGCCCGCAGATTTTCTCGGTTTGGTGATGGAGTCGAGCTCTGGCCTATCTTTCATGGCAACACAGGAACACTCAGGGATCTGAGGCGGCGATTTGTCGATGCCGACGGCGTCGTGGAAGAAGTACTTTGCTATCAGTGCCGAGTTCTTGAGGTGGCGTCCCGTTACACTCTTCTTATGTTTACTGTGGGCACGGACACCTGGGTTGTGAGTTTGAACGACCCATATCCCACGCCCGTGATCCGTGAAGCGGCGCCGGACATGACACTTGAATTGATCTGGTACTCCGAAGAGCAAGTAAAACGAGAAGAAGAGCCCAACAAGGCCCTGGACAGCGATAAGGAATAGTCACGCTTTGCACGACCATATCCTTGCGCGTCATGCCGGGCGTTCTCGGCGTCCGTAGGTCTCGCTCACTGAGCTGTCAGGTCGGGGATCAGCTTGACCAGGGAGCGATGCCGGGCAGCGCGGCGGGAAGTTCGCCGCGGGGACGCGGCGTCTCGCTGAGTCTCGGGCGACCGTGCAATCCGGCGAGGCGGACCGTCCCCGGTCCGCAATCTCCCGCAGCAAGGTCGCCGCCGGCGTCGTCCCGGCT
>JACZTW010000212.1 GCA_022573485.1 Planctomycetota bacterium | reverse complement strand
TCATGTCTGGTTTTGATGATCATGGCGAGCCGTCATTGTACCAGATACGCCTGCCCTTGTTTTCGGCCTCACACACTCTGGGCACCGATCCACGCTTGCAGCGGAGATCCCCAGCCCGCGTACCAATACAGGCCCAATTCCCGTACGACAGACGTAGCCCGGCTGGCTTACTCCCGGTCGGGACACCCTTTCATAAACGAAACTATTCCGTCAAATCGGGAGATTCCGGCTCGATCACGCTATCCAAGGTTTCATCTAATGGAATGCGAAATTCTGGTATAATCTCGCCATGTCAGAAGATCAATACGATGTCGCGTTGATCTGTGGAAACGGTCATTTGGTCAACGGGTATTGGCGTACGGAGACACACAACAACGAGGGGTTCTGCGTTGACTGTGGCTCGGCTACTTCACCCGAGTGCGGGGAATGCGACGGTGATATCAAGGGTAGATGGCTTAGCGGAATGTGCGACGACGAACCGTTTTCGGTGCCAAGCTACTGTCGGCATTGCGGGACCCCACACATCTGGACTCAGAAGCGGATCCAAGCCGGTGAAGATTTATTTGCGAAACTCGATGGGCTTTCAACTGAGGACCGGGATCTCCTGAACAAGTCCATACCTGACTTGATCTTTGAGACAGATCGTACTCCCGAGGCCGCCTTGGCCATCAAACAAGCAATGACGAAAATCGAGAAGAGTTCTAGGATTTTCGTGGTTGAGTTCCTGAAGAGCAACGCCGTCGGGATGGCTAATCGGCTGCTGGGGCTTGAGGGGTAAACCGCCCTGTTTTCGGATCACGTAGCAACGTGAGAAGTTTACTGCCGCGTCGGTACGTTTGAAGAATCACCCGCCCGTGTTGCCGGATCGTCACGTCCAGCGGAGCGGACATCCGTTGTTCCCATGCTTGTTTGTTTGCTTGTTTGCTTACTTTCATCCCAACACCTCAGCCAGCCCGGACGAGTTCAACGGCGCAGTCCACCGTCAGCGATAGGGTACTGCCGTCTGGTCTCAGGTCGGGTGGCCCATGTTCTTTAGAGCGTGGGGGACACGAATTGGTTAGTCGTAGTCCGTGGCCCAATTCTAGGCTCCGCGTTTGAAGAACCTAGGGCATACCTTGCCGATCGAATGGTGAAGGATGACCCGAACTTGGATCGCCCGGGTTGAAACAACCTGGGCCACGCTGCCGCTACGCCCCACGAATCGGTGTCGACGAGTTCGCTCCAGCGCCGAGACTGCCAAACGGCAAGCCAGGGGAAGCGTCACTCGCAGTGGCTTGGCCGTTTGGCGGAGCCCACGAATTGGAGCGTGCAAGGACAACGGAATGAACTCTGTAGCGGTCGGCCTCCGTGCCGACCGTCGGCCGGCAGGGACGCCGGCTGCTACACGATTCTCTCGCTGATCGGTCTGCCTTCACAATTCCACCGAGCGCCGGGCAAGTTATACAAGTGGGCGCGTCCCGCGTGGACTTGGTGCGCGCGGACAGGCTTGGGCTCTTTGGCAACAGAAGTAATCAGTAATCGGTACCCGGTACTCGGCAGGTCGTGTGAACCAGGCAGTCGGATGCGTAAGTTGTTGGTGCATCATGCTATTACCAAACGAAGCCAAACTTAGGCAAGCCAGGCAAGCTGGGCCAGTTGACTGGCCGACGGCGATGCCGTGTGGGCTTGGTTCGCCCGCCGGCTCGCGCGACGCGGATGATCCTGCCCTCAAGCAAGTGGCCAGCGCGACGCGACGGAAAACAAAGGCCGGTGCCGTTTCTGCGGCACCGGCCTGGGTGAGCCGTACGGATAATGGGATGTGGCCGACGCTACTCGTCGAGGAACACGCGGATCGGACCATCCATCTGAGTCTGATCTCCTTGGATTGTTCGATCCGGATTCAGGGCCCCATTGAGCGTGGCGATGTTGTCGTACGAGTAGACGGCGTCGGCGCCGTTGTCCACGATGTAGCCTGTGCCGTTGGAATCCACGGCAATCGCCGACAACAAGACGGCCGGCGGAACCGTCAAGGTGAAGTCCGGATCGACCATACCGTTCAACGTCGATGCGTTGTTGAAGGTATAGATGAAGCCGGCAATGTCCACCACGTACATTGTGTCGTTATCGTCGATGAAGACGTCGAAAAGTATGCCGAACGACGCGCTGTCAATAATTCGCGTGGCGGCTACGTTCCCGTTCACCTCGCTGGCTCCAGCGATCACGACCACATTATTGAGGACCGAGTTGACCACGTAGAGGTCGTCGTTGGCGCCGAAGTTGATTCCGACAGGGTTTTGGATGTCCGTGCTGGTGATGATCCGGGTCGGAGCGAGGTTTCCGTTTAGGCTTGACATCGACGCACCGGAATACACCAGGATTTCATCGCTCGCGCCGAAATTGGCCACGAACAGCAGATCCTCGGTCGTGTTGACCGCCAGGGTTGCTGGATCGTCGAGCAGCGTGGCCGCCCCCTGCACGTTGCCGTCCGGCGTCAGGTTGCCGTTGCTTTCCCGGGCGTTGGCGTAGGAAGTGACGGTGTCCGTATTGAAATTGCTCACGATCAACGTGTCGTTGCCGGTGACCACGATATCCGAAGGGCCGTCGAGCTGGGTTTGCGCTCCCTCGAGATTCGTATCCGGGGCGATGTTCCCGTTCACGGTGGAGGGATCCTGATAGCTCGTGATGTTGAATCCGTCGAAGTTTGCGATGTACAAGACCGCCACCTCATCCGGCTCAGCGACGCACTGGCAGGGCGGTGTCCCGGTGATCGTCTGGCAGGTGCCATCATTGCCGTCCGAGGTGGTGCATGCTTGCCCCAGCCGGGGAGCGCACCCCTGGTCCGTACAGACGCCCGAGAGGCACAACTCGGTCGTACAAACATTGCCGTCGTTCTCGCAGTCGGTGTTATCCGACACATTCGTACCCTGGCAGACGCCCATGCCGTCACACTCGCCGCTGGTGCATTCGTTGTCATCGCCGTCGGTGCAATCGGTGCCGGCGGGCTCGTTCGGATGGGTGCACACACCGGCGCCATCGCAGATGTCGTCGGTGCACTCGTTGCCGTCATCGGGGCAGGTCGTCCCTTGCGCCTTGTCCGCCGCCACGCAGTTGCCGCTCTGGCATGTACCTTCCTCTTCACAATCAGTTTCGTCAGAACATTTATCGCCCGACTTGCTGACGTCGGTGGTCAGTACGCACTGCTGTTGAAAATCACAGACGTAGATCTCGCACGCACCCGCATCCGCAGCCCCCGCCGGCTGCGGGCAAGGTGTGTTACTCGACTGGCCCACGCAATTCGGGTCAGGATCCGGGCCATCACAGTCGGCTCCTATGAACACCACGCAACAGCAAAGAACCAGACCCATTCGGCACAAAGTTTTCCATTGGCTAAAATGAACATGCTTCTGCGACATCAAATATCTCCTAAAAATGTAATCGATGCGAAACGGTGTCGACCGTTTGTGGACGCAACTCGTCGTTCAACGAACCGATTGGGTGGGAGCGGGAAGATCAGATTCGCGCTTCCCCCCCAGCCAGGCAAGACCCTACCTCGATCACGCGCCTCCTGCAAGAGCGTGGCTTCGAGTTTTCGGCGAGTTTCCCTTAATCCTTGCGCCCGAAGCAAGTCGGCAGTCCCTCGTTCTCGCAACAGGCACCCGATGGTCTGGAGCCACTGCCGGTCTTCAAGAAAACGCAAACGCGACGAGTCCTGGTTGGCACAGACAGACTCTTCCATGTGCCGAAGTGAAGACTCATCGTTGTCATCTCGTACGTTCATACATGTTGCTGATTGGGAAGGCGCAGCAGGTCACGGCCAGCAAGTTTCTGTGTTTAACGGGGGGCGGTTTGAGGACGTTGTCCCCGGCGCAGTTGAACTCAAGCGGTTCTCCTGCATGTGCAGTTCCCATACTCCGCCGCCCGGGAAGCTTGATCAACCTCGTGTCCTTCGCCGTCCAGCGCTCGCGATCAGGCGTGCCCCGCTTGCTCCGACATTGGTGCCGGCGCGAGTTCTAGCGAAGTGTAGCCATCGTCCGCCTCGACGCAATATGGGCGCGCCGGCATCAAGGATTCGAAGGCAGCGGATCGCCTTGCGGCTGCTTGGCCGCCTGCAGTGCCGCGGTCAAGTCGGCCACTTGCTTCCGGAGCTTTCCGAGTTCAGCGGCGGCCTGGCCGGACGCGCGCTTGGCATCAGCCATCATCTTGTCGGACGCGGTCTTGGCGTCAGCCGCCATCTTGTCGGACGCGGTCTTGGCGTCAGCCACCATCTTGTCGTATGCGACCTGAAGGTCGGCCAGCGCTTTCTCGGCAGTCGCGGCCTTCGCGGCGGCCGTGGTGAGATCGGAGGCGGCCGATTCTACTGCGGCCTTGGCGGTGTCAAGTTGCCCCTGCAGATTCTCAGCCGTGGCAGCGGCGTCCGCCGCCTCCTTCGCAGCCGAGACCGACTCTTCCTCGGCTTTGGTGAGCCGGGCGGTGAGATCAGCTTTCTCCTTCTCAAGATCCTGGATCTTCTGCTCGTTCTGATTGCAGCCCGCACTCATGGCCAACAAAGAGGATAGGAGCAACGGGATTGCTAGCTTAAATGTCTTCATCGCGGAGTCCTCCGAAAGGAATCATGATCGTTCGTTCTTTGAAATCGTCTCAGGTGCGATCAGTCTCCGGCCGCAGGCTGAACGGCCGAGGGACCAAGGCAGCGCCCAATTGTACTGCCGGGAACCGGAGTGATCCAGATGGTGCGCAAAGCCAAGGCTGCCATGCCCAGCAGCGAGCAGTGGCTTGGTCCAACCGGCTCGGCTGACGGTCGTTTCTTGCACGCTCGCGCGTGAGCTACCGCGATGAGTCCAGCAGATCGCTGTACAGGCTTTCGAGTTGGTCGATCATATGGTGATGGTTGAACATGGACAGGCACCGCACACGTCCGGCGCCCCCCATTGATCGCCCGTCCTGCGGATTGCTCGCGAGATGAAGCATGGCCGCGGACAGAGCCGGGATGTCGTTCAGCGGCACGAGCTTGCCGGTTTCGCCGTCGATCACGACCTCTGGCGCGCCGTCGATGTCGAAGCTGACAGCCGGTATCTCCAGCAGCAGGGCCTGCACGACGGTTCTCGGCAGCCCTTCCCACTGCGAACAATGCACCAGCATGTCGAAGCCCTGCATGCTGTCGGCGACTTCGTCGGGCGGCAGCAACCCGGTCAGCGTCACTCGGTCACGGATGCCCTCGCGCGATAGTTGGTGAAGATAGGAATCGCGATCCGCTCCGTCGCCGATCCATACGAAGCGCAGCCGCTCGTCTTTGGCTGCCGCATGCGCCATGGCCGGAATGAGTTGCTCGTAGCCTTTGTTGCGGAACAGGCGCGCGACCGTGCCGACGACGATGTGATCGTCATTCGCACCCCACTTCTGGCGTGCGACCCGTCGTTTGTCTTCGTCGGGCGTGAACCACTCCGTCTGCATGCCGGAATAGATGGTCGTGTATCGGTCACGCGGGGCGATGCCCGCGGCAACCGCCTGGTCAGTCATGGCGTCGGCCACACTGACGATGCGACTGGTGTATCGGGCCGCGTGCCGCTCCAGTCCGGCATAGATGCGCCGGACCCACGCCGGCTGCGTGCGGTTGAAGCTCATGCCGTGGATGGTGTGTACGATGGCGCAGTTCGACAGCGATCGCGCCGCGAATCGACCGAGGATGCCGGCCTTGCTGCTGTGCGTGTGGATGATGTCGGGGTTGAACTGGTCGTAGGCTTGGCGCAGTTCGCGCGCGGCGCGCCATTCGCTCCACGGCCGAATCGCGCGGTGCATCGAGTCGATCACGGCAGTGCGATAGCCGTAGCGAGTGGCGCGATCCCACAGCGAACCCTCCAGCCCGGTGTCCGGGCCGGCCAGCAGCAACACGTCGTGCCCGCGATCGTGCAGCCCTTCGCAGGTCAACAGTGTGTTCTCTTGTGCGCCGCCGATGATCAACCGTGTGATGACGTGGCAAATCCTCATAGGTGCGCGCCTGCCCGTGGCCGGAAGTCCGCGCAGGCTAGGCTTTGTCCCAAAACTCGGATTCCTTCAAGGAGCCGCGGGTTTTAACCCGCGCGAGGCATCGCGCAGACTAAAGTCTGCGGCTCCTTGGATGTTTTCGGACAGAGCCTAAAGCCTGCGGCTCATTGATTCAAGATGAGACCTCTACCGAGTGCTTACGCCGCGCCGAGTCGTCGTGTTCGGGGATGTTCGGAATGAGATGGTCGGGGGGGTACTGCACCCATTGCAGGCACAGCCCGCAGGCTGGCACGGTCGGGCCGGCGTTCTGGCGATCGCGCGATTTGAGAATCTCCGTGACGCGCGCGGGAGGCCATTTGCCTCGGCCGACTTCGAGCAGCGTACCGACCATGTTGCGGACTTGATTGTACAAAAAGCCCGTGCCGCAGACATCAATCCGAATCTCCTCGTAGGACGTATACGGTTCGCAGTGCAGGATCGTGCGGACATTGCTCTGTCGTGCAGTGCTTCGCGTCGAAGCCATTGCTTTGAAGTCGTGCGTGCCCACGAAATGCCGGGCGGCACGGCGCATCGCGTCACAGTCGAGTTGTTTGTAATAGTGGTAGACGTACCTCTGCTGATGGTGTCGCGTCGGCCTGCGCGGGTGATTGAAGATGCGATAGCGATACAACTTGCAGGTGGAATGGCGCGTGGCATGAAAGCCCGGCGGGACGTCGCGCACGCGCAGCAGGTCGATATCTTTCGGCAGGCGGTTACCGAGGGCGTGGCGGAGCTTGTCGGTCGTGAGTTCGTTCATGGTGTGGAAGTTGGCGACTTGTCCGGCGGCGTGAACGCCGGCGTCGGTTCTGCCGCTGGCGATGAGGGCGACC
>JACZTW010000211.1 GCA_022573485.1 Planctomycetota bacterium | reverse complement strand
GTCCGACCGTCCGGGTCAATATCCACTTGTGCCCGGCGTCGAACGATCGCCACGCACGCACTTGCGAGGTTCCAGCCTTCGGGCGTCGGCTCGCAGGGTTCTCCCTTGGCTGTGATAAGCTGTTCGCATGGACCGGGTTTGGTGATCTGTGCTTGCCGGCGGAGCATGTCGCCCAGCTTTTGCATCGCCAGGCGGGCGAGCGTGGCGGCGTCAACGGCGTCATTCCACGCCTGACAGAGCGGACCGCCATCCGGGCGATCGCGGTACTGCTTTGGAATTCCGGAGAACATACCGACTTCAACGGACCGAGCTTGTTCTTCGAGGCCGGTCACGCGCTCGGCTTCTTGTCGTGGTCGTCCCGCGATCTTCTGTCTCCTTGGGTCGGCGTTCGTCGATCGACTTGATTCTATCACGGCAGCGCGAAACGTCGCTCAGAATCGTTTGCTGTACGCCCACTGAACGCGGCGCGGGTGCGCGAAGCAACCTACATCCGAACTCCGCAAATCGACTGCATACACGTTTTGCACCTTATTGCATCAATCTGCACTCTTGGATGTTTCGACCATCGCAATGATCGCCGACCTGATGTGCTTCGGAAGGCTTGGCCACGACTCGACGACCGATGCGAGTTCGGGGTCCGAGTCGCACAGATCAGAGTAACTGCCGGGCTTAATGCTGGTGGGTTCTGGTTTTTCTCCGCAACCCGTTGGCGTTGTCGGCGTTAAGGAACTCACCTGCGGATTTCCAACCCGCTGCTCGTGAGGAACTCTTCGAATTCCCGGCTGAAGCCTTTGATGTCGTCATCGGTCAGTGTGCGCTTGGCGTCTCCGATGCGCGCCCGCAGCAGCAAGCTGCGCCGGCCGGCGGGCAGGTTCTTGCCCGCGTAGCTGCCTTCGAAACTCAGCCGCTGCAACAACGAATGATTGAACGAAACCAACTTCTCGTGCAGTTGTTCATAGTGCTGATCCGCATTCGCCAGCACCGAATAATCCAGTTCAACGATGGGAAACTCCGGAATGGGGGGCAGCTTGCGGGCTTCGGGTTTCCAGTCGGCCAGCCCGGTGAGGTTTAGCTCTGCCAACACGACGGACCAAGCCGTAAAATGCTCGTCGATTCGCCGCCGCAAATCCAGAGGCACGGCAGTGATCATGCCGACGTCCTCACCGTCGATCTGCAAGTGCGCGGTCTTGGCAGCGCTCTGCCAGGGCAGCGCCGCCTCGCCGGCCGAGGCGAACGATAGCTCGCGGTCAAACAGCTCCCGCGTCCATTTACTGAGGCTGCCTTTCATATCGTCGAGCAGTTGGTCTTCCGCTTTTTTGCTTCGGGCCATCGAGAGCAGGCCGAGGTGCTTGCGCTGCATTTCCTCAACGTCGGCAGACTCGCCGTTTTGGGAGAAAACGCTGCCGATGTTAATGAGCTTGAGCGCGGGCATTTCCCGGCGGTTCAATTCGGCTGCGTGCAGCAGGCCCGGCGCCAGACTCTTGCGCATCCGCTCCATGCCCTGGGCGGCGGGGTTCTTGAGCGTGATGCTCGGGCCGGGGTCGTAGCCCAATTGCTTGAGCCAGCTTCCGGCATACCAATTGTAATCGTGAATCTCGTGGTAGCCTTCCGACATGCAGAATACCTGCAACGAGCGTTTCTCCAGACGATGCAGGCCGTTGGGTGCAAAATGCCGCACGGTGGCGAGCGGCAATCGCTCCTCGATATTGCCGAAGCCGACGAATCGAGCGACTTCCTCGATGATGTCCGCCTCACACTCGATATCTTTGGTGGCCCGGAAGGAGGGCACGATCACATCGACCATGTCCTCGTGGTCGGTGATGTTAAACTCCAGCGCTTCCAGAATGTTCTTCATTCGTGCGAGCGAAATATCCTTGCCGATCAGCGCCGACACATAACTGGGATCGACGGACACGATCCGCGGCGTGGGCGGATCGGGGAAACAATCGCTGAGATGGCTGACGAGCTTGAGATCCGGAAACTGTTGCCGGGCTAAATAAATGAAACGGGCGATGGCCAGCACGGTCATGGCGGGATCGAGCGACTTTTCGAATCGCGTGCTCGCCTCGGAGCGCAGGCCCAGCGCAGTCGCTGCGCGGCGGATGGTGGCGGCGTCGAAGTTGGCTGATTCGAGCAGCAGGCTCTTGGTCATGGCGGTCACTTCGGATTCCAGCCCGCCCATGATGCCGCCGATTGCGACATTCTTGCGATTCGACTGGATCATCACGGTGCCGGCGGGCAGGGTACGCTCTGCTTCGTCCAGCGTGGTGAACTTTTCGCCGCCTGCCGCGATGCCGACCTCGATGCGGTCCACGCGTGAGGCGTCGAAGGCGTGCGTCGGCTGGCCCAGTTCAGCCATGACGTAGTTGCTCAGATCGACCAGCGCGTTGATCGGCCTGATGTTGACGTTAGCCAGTCGGGCCTGCATCCATTCAGGCGAAGCCTCGGGGCGGACGCCCTCGATGATGATGCCTGAGTATCGCGGGCAGGTTTTGGGGTCGTCGATTTCGATTGGAATGGCGGGCCTGGAATCGTCGTCCAGTTCATCGCCGGGCACAATCTCCAGCGGCTTGAGCGGCACGCCGAGCATGGCCGCCACCTCGCGGGCGATGCCGTAATGCCCCCACAAGTCCGGCCGATGCGTGATGGCCTTGTTTTCAATCTCGATGATCCAATCATCGACCGTGCTGACCGTCTCCGCCGGCGTGCGATCACCCTTCTTAACCTGCGTGACTTCTTCGACCTCGGCGCACGTCAAGGTAAACTGTTCGGCTAGATCACGAGCGTCCAAACCGTTCGGCAGATCAACGAAATCACTAAGCCAATCCAAGGATATCAGCACTGCCTAGTTCCAATCAGTGGGCCGCAGAGGCGCTCGGGATGCACGAGGCCGCGCAGATCACCTGAATTCATAATGCGGATGTCACGGATGCCGTATTTCATCATGGCTAGGCGCGTCAGGCCCAGGCCGAACGCGAAGCCTGTGTATTCGTGGGGATCGATGCCGCCGCACTTCAATACGTTCGGATGAACCATGCCGCACGGCAAAATCTCGATCCAGCCGCTCTTCTTGCACGTGGCGCAGCCGTCACCATTGCAAATCATGCACGACATATCCAGTTCGAAGCCCGGCTCGACGAACGGAAAATACCCCGGCCGCAAGCGAATTGCCACGTCGCGGTGAAACACTTCGCGCAACAGCAGCTTCATCACGGCGATGAGGTTCGCGACCGAAATACCCTTGTCGATCATCAGGCCTTCGCACTGGTGAAACGTGTTTTCGTGCGAGGCGTCGATGGTCTCGTATCGAAAACACCGGCCGGGCACAATGCAGCGCAGCGGCGGCCCGAATTTCTCCATGGCCCGGATCTGCACCGGCGAAGTGTGCGTCCGCAGCAACATGCCGTTCTCGAGCCAAAACGTATCCTGCATGTCGCGGGCCGGGTGCCACGCCGGGATGTTCAGGGCTTCAAAGTTGTAATAATCGGATTCCATCTCCGGCCCGGTTTCAATGGTGAACCCCAGCCGCTCGAAAATCTCCTCGACTTCCCATTGCACCGCCGTGACGGGATGCACACTGCCGACGTTGCGCGGTAGGCCCGGCAGCGTTGGGTCCGCTGTCACGCCCGCTTTGCTGTCCGCAGCCGATTCCGATGCTTGCAGCGCGGTGCGGCGCGTCTGGAACAGCTCTGCCACTTCCTTCTTGGCACTGTTGAGCACCTGCCCCACGCTGCCGCGCGCTTCCTTGGGAAACTTGCCGATCGATCCGAGCAGTTCGCCCAGTCGCCCTTTCTTGCCGACGATCTGCGACTCAAGCTGGCGCAGCTTTTCCAGAGATGCCAACTCACCGATGCGGGCTTTGACATCGGTTTTGATCTCGGAAAGCAGTTTTTTGAGTTCGTCCACGTCCATGCCGCGTATCCTAACGCAAAATTTGAAATTGGAAAACGGATAACCGAGAATGCGGGTGCGGACGGTGAGCGGCCAAGGCCGGCTTGCCGAGCTGCCGAGGTTTGTGGCTGACCTATGCATCGCAGATCATTGACAATCGTGAGCTTGGCGTGCCTGCTGCTGGTACTGGCCACGTGGATCGCCAGTTATTTCAACTTCCAGCGGCAGGGCATCAAATATCAAGCAGTCCTGGGCAGTGGAGCGTTCACGCTCACTCATACGGAGGAGTGGCAGTTTTACACGGCGACCGGCGCCAGCAAATCGGAGATCGAAGCCCGCCGCGCTTTCATCGACCCATCGTGGACCTGCGCCGGGTATGAAGGCCTGACGACTCAGTGGCGGCCGCAACTCTCGACGGAGTTGATGAGTTTTCTGCTCGTCATACCCCTATGGATCCCGGCTCTGGCGTTCGCGATCCTGCCAGTTTTTTCCGTCGTGCGGCGTCGATCCGACTCCCTCGATTATTTCCTCGAACGCAAGACCGTTCTCAAGGGATCCCAGGCGCGCTCGCTGTTGACACGCTTGTGCGTCGGCGGCATCGTGCTGGCGATGATTCCGTGGCTCGTGCAGCTCCCCGGCCCTTTGCGATTCACACAAGGCCCGAAGTTCGCGACTTTTGAGCTTGATCTGCATCCCGATCTTGGATGGACAATGGTGTTTGACAAACCGCCGCACTTTGTCGTGCAGCGTGCGATGACGGTACAAGTTCCGAACGAAGATGCGGCAGCACTCTTACCGCCGAGCCGAGAATACTGGCTCATCGGACTCGGCCACGGCGCGCTGCAAATCGTGCTGGCTGACGTGTCGCCGCTGAAGCCTTACGGTTCGGATATGTCGGAGAAGACGCTGACGCTGAAGCACGCGGTCCGCGTGCCGCTGCTGTACACTTCATTGGCGTTGCTGGCGGTGATCGGCCTGAGCAATGGCTATCCGTGGTATCTGCGGCGAGTTCGCACGCGGAACGGCCTGTGCGGCGACTGCGGTTACAATCTCTTCGGCCTGCCGAGCGAGCGCTGCCCGGAGTGCGGCGCAGCGATCAGGCCGATCCCCGCCCAAAAACCGCAGGTTGGCGCGGAACGAGAGGGCGGCTATGATTGACACTCACACGGGGCGTGGCGCAGCCTGGTTAGCGCGCTTGACTGGGGGTCAAGAGGTCGGAGGTTCGAATCCTCTCGCCCCGAATCGACGTAACATATGCTGAATCCGCACGTTGCGGATACCCGCCTCGACTGGCGGTGCGGCTGTAACCCGGAGACGAATCGTATCACCTGATACGTTCAGAACCGAAAGGAGGCCGTACCGTGGCTAATCGTGATCCCAAATACCGCAGACAGAGCTCCTCGTCGGGAGACCGAGCATTCGTTGAATTGGACGGAGATCGCGTTTACCTTGGCCCACATGGCTCGCCTGAGAGCAGGCAGCGATATTATCAGGTCCTCAGTGAATGGAACGCTAACGGCAGGCGGCAAGTCGTTGATCCTGTGGCCATCACGATTGCCGAGCTTGTCGCTCTGTTCTGGCGGCACGCCAAGACCTACTATCGAAAGCCCGACGGACGGCCCACTTCTACCCTTGGAAACTATCGGGCTGCTCTGCGGCCAGTTAGGAGGCTCTACGGTCGAGCCATCGCGACGGACTTCGGCCCTCGTGCGCTGAAGGCCGTTCGTCAAGATATGATCGACTGCGCATGGAGTCGCGGAACCATCAATCAGGCAGTGAATCTCATCCGGGGCGTTTTCCGGTGGGCTGTGGCTGAGGAATTGATTGCATGTGACGTTCACACCGCTCTCCTGAGCGTCGCTCCGCTGAGGCAAGGGCGGACATCGGCAAGAGACTCAATCCCTGTCGCACCAGTCTCAGACAGCGTGGTGGAGGCTGTGAAGCCCTATGTCAGTCCTCAAGTTTGGGCGTTAGTCGAACTCCAGCGACTGACGGCAGCCCGGCCCGGGGAACTCGTCATCATGCGACTGATCGACATCGACATGACGGGACGGGTGTGGACGTACACGCCTCAAACGCACAAGAACTCCTACCGAAGCCAGCAACGGACCATCTACGTGGGTCCGCGTGCCCAAGAAGTTGTCAGACCCTTCCTTTCCGGTCGTCCGGTCGAGGCGTTCATGTTCTCGCCTGCCGAAGCCGAAGTCGAGCGGCGGGCCGCGATCCACGCCAGCCGAGAGACACCATTGTCCTACGGCAATCGGCCCGGCACGAACTGCAAGCGTAGACCGAGCAAGCAGCCGGGCGATTGCTACACGACGGACTCATACCGGCGTGCAATCATTTATGGTTGTGACAGGGCCTTTCCTCCGCCCGACGACATCCGCGATGATCCGGCAGTGGTGAAGCAGTGGCGGAAGGAACATCGCTGGCATCCGCACCAGCTACGTCACAGTGCCGCGACGATGCTCAGGAAGGAGTTCGGCCTTGAAGCCGCCCAGTTACTACTCGGCCACGTCCACGCCGACGTGACGCAGGTCTACGCCGAGGTGAACCACACCAAGGCATTGGAAGTGGCAGAAAAGATCGGCTAGACTCAAGGATCATGGTCGTAGGCGCTTCTCAGTGTGTGGTACTATTCCTGGTCACTGTCGGAGATCAGCAGACATGGTGACGAAAGAGAAGGCGATGTACACGGTGCGCGAGGCGGCGGCGATCCTATGCGTCACGCCGCGTACAGTTAGAGGGTACATCAAGGATCACAAGCTCAGGACGATTCAGCGCGGCGACGGCTACTATCTTGTCCATGCCAACGACCTTCGGGTGTTCCTCGGACTGGACCCCGACGAATCGCTCGTGCCGGTATCATCTTCGTGACGGGCTGGGCGCGCCGGTCAGCCCACCCGAAGAAAACGAAACCCTCGGAGGAGTCCCGCCGACGCCAGAAT
>JACZTW010000210.1 GCA_022573485.1 Planctomycetota bacterium | reverse complement strand
CCGTGAAAGGCTGCTGGACAAGGCCCTGCCCCCCGCCCAGCGAATCGGCGCGTCCTGGGAGCTGGCCGACCTGGAGGACGACCAATCGGTCGTGGCCAACGGCCCCGCCCGTGGCCGGACCCTCGGTGAGCTGGTTCGCGACTGGGGAACGGACCTCATCGGGCGGGCACCGTTGTTCGAGAATCGGTTCCCGCTTCTGATCAAGTTCCTGGACGCGACGGAAACGCTCAGCGTTCAGGTCCACCCCGACGAAGCGATGGCGAAGCGCCTCGGCGGCGTCCGCGTCAAGCACGAAGCTTGGTACGTGCTCGAGACCGAGGGCGACGCCGCGATCTACAAAGGCCTCAAGCCCGGCGTGACGCGCGAGTCGTTCGCGTCGGCCATCGAAGCCGGCACCTGCGCCGAGTTACTCCACCGCGTGCCGGTCAAGCCGGGCGACTGCCACTATCTGCCCAGCGGCACGGTACACGCCCTGGGCGCCGGCGTTTTGGTCGCGGAGATCCAGACGCCGTCCGACGTGACGTTCCGCGTCTTCGACTGGAACCGCGTCGACTCAGCCACCGGCCAACCGCGCGAACTGCACATCGCCAGCGCGCTGGAGTGCATCCACTTCGGTCCTGCCGACGAGTCCGCCATGAAGCGCAGCCACGTCGCCAGCCATTGGACGACGGTAACGCGGCTGGTGACCTGCGAGTCCTTCATCATCGAGAAGGTTCGCATGGCCGTCGGCGTCGAGCAGCGCATCGCATACGCCGAGCCCGTCGTTTGGATCGTCCTCAGCGGCCGGGGCAAACTGGTCTACGGCCGAAGCAACACCGAGCTGCCGTTCAAACCGGGCGATACTGTGTTGCTGCCCGCCGAACTTACCGATGCCCGCGTCGTGCTCGACGATGACACCGTGTGGCTGGAGATCACCATTCCGACCGCCAGCGACCTCGCTGGCTACGCCCGCCCCTCTCGCGAAGCCCTGCAATCGCCCGACGGCAGCCCGCAGTCACCCATCCAACTAAACATCGATCGACGCTCTGAGTAATCCCGCACCGGCCCACGTTTCGCGGCTCAATAGGAAGGCGTTAAACACCGGCCTGCGGAACGCAGGCCGCTACTGAATACAACTCCATTTGCCCGTCACACGCCCCAACCCATCGCCGATCCGACTTGATATACCAACAATGACGCGCCGTAGGCCAGCGCGGTCATATAGACGAACATGAAGATCGGCCAGCGCCAACTGTTGGTCTCGCGCTTGACCACGCCGAGCGTGGACATGCACTGGCAGGCCAACGAGTAGAACACCATGAGACTGACCCCGACCAGCGGCGTGTAAACGCGCCGGCCGTCGGGCCAGGTCGCTGAAGCGATTTTCTCACGCAGCGGCTCGGAGGCTTCGTCGGCGTCTTCGCCCACGCCGTACACGATGCCCATCGTGCTGATGAAGACTTCGCGCGCGGCAAAACTGCCCACCAAGCCAATGCCGATCTTCCAATCGAATCCCAGCGGCTTGACCACCGGCTCGATCAGTTGGCCGACCTGGCCCATGTAACTCTGTCGCAGTTGTTGGCTCGCATCCTGCCCGGCGGCGGCGTCGGCGCGCGGGAAGTAGGCCATGGCCCACAAAATCACGCTGACCGCGAAGATGATCGTGCCCGCGTCCTTCAAGAACAACATGCTGCGCTCCCACATGGCCCGCAGCACCACCGGCACATGCGGACGGCGGTACGGCGGCAGTTCGAGCAAGAAACCCGACTGCGGCCCCCGAAACAGCGTGCGTTTGAGCACCACCGCCACGATCAAGGCCGTTACAATCCCCAGCAGATACATCGACAGCATGATGCCGGCTTGCACCCAGACGTTTCCGGTGAAGAGGGCGCCGATCATGATGATGTAAATCGGCAGTCGAGCGGAACAACTCATCAGCGGCGCGATGAGGATCGTGACAAAGCGGTCGCGCTGATTCTCGATCGTCCGGGCAGCCATGATGCCGGGAATAGCGCAGGCGAAACTGCTCAGCAGCGGAATGAAGCTCTTGCCCGGCAAGCCGACTTTGGTCATCACCCGGTTCATGACCATCGCCGCTCGGGCCATGTAGCCGGTATCCTCCATCATGCAGAGGAAGAAGAACAGAATGCAGATCTGCGGCAGAAAAACGACGACCGCCCCAACGCCGTCGATCACGCCGTGGACCAGCAGGCTGCGCAATACACCTTCGGACATGTGTGTCCCCAGGTATCCGCCCACAGCCGCAAACAGGCCCTCGACGCCGTCCATGATCGGCTGAGCACCGCTGAAAATACCCAGGAACATCACGAACATGACCGCTACGAAGATGAGCTGCCCCAGGATCGGATGCGTCACCACACGATCGATCCGATCGCTCCAGGTTCTGCGGTTGGCCCGCCCCATCGACACTACCTCGGCGACGATGCTTCGGATGCAATCAAAGCGAGCCTGCGTGATGACCGCATCGGGCTCGGGCTCGCCGGCTTCCTTCAAGCGGGCCAGCGCTTGATCCACGTCGGCGACGAGGGAGGCCGGTATCAACGGTCCGTCGGCCGGGTCCACACTGGCTCGGCTGCTGGCCAACAGCAGCGCCGCGAGGTTGTGCTCGCGGCCGGAGCGGCCGATGCCCACAGTCGAGATTCGAGAAGCCAGTTTCTGCACTTCGCGCTGCATGTCGTCGGGGAGGCTGAGTTTGGAATCGTGTCCGCTCTGACGGTTCAGTGCGTTGATCGCCTGCTTCAATTCCCCAATGCCCTGACCTCGATTGCCCACCGTCGGCACGACCGCGATGCCCAGCCGCTCGGATATCCGATCGATGTCGATGGCCTCGCCGTTCGCTTCCGCGGCGTCGATCATGTTGCAGCACAGTACAGCCGGGAAGCCGAGGTCAATGATCTGTGTCGCCAAGTAGAGGTTGCGCCGCAGATTGCCGGAGTCGATCACGATGAGCACGCCGTCAATCGGCTCGACGCCTTTCAGCAGGCCCAGCAGAACGTCGCGCGCAATGCGCTCATCCGTACTGCGAGGTACCAGACTGTAGGTGCCGGGAAGATCGACAAGTGAAACATCGTGATGATCGGCGAGCGCCAGCTTGGCTTCGCGCCGCTCCACGGTCACGCCCGGATAATTGCCCACCTTGTGGTGCAGTCCCGTGAGTGCGTTGAAAACCGTTGTCTTGCCGGAATTCGGATTGCCCAGGATCGCGATTCGGCGGACACGCGTCGTCGGAAGTTCACGGGCGGCGAGGGTTGGCATCGCTGAGGTGTCTTTGGGCACGGGTTGCAATACTCGAGCGATCAGGCGGAGTTTGAAGTGGCCACATGGACTTCGGAGGCGAGCTTGATACAAATGCCGACTCGGCAAGCACCGACGCGACAGATCATCGGATCACCGGCACAGAGAACCTCCAGTTCCTGGCCTTCACACAAGCCGATTTCACGCAGGCGCGAAGCTTGAACATGGGATCCAATGTGCCGCACCTTCGCACAACTGCCGATCGACAATGTGGACAACTGTATCGTCGCGGGATTCGCACCGACCATCTCAGCCGCAGCTCCAATGACCTAATTGAGAATCAGTCTCTATATGATCCTATACTACACCGTCGGCGAGATCAATGCAAGAGATCGAGATAAATCATATCTTCTTGAAACGCAAGATGTTATGAGGTGAGTGGTGGCTTGCTCAAGTGCCAAACTGAGTCGGCGGCTGTACTGGCCCGGCGGTGGACCCCGCCTGCGTCTCGGACTGAGGGGGGCTGCCGGATGAATTACCTTGCAGCCGCTGTTTCATCAATCTGCCTACTTTGAACTTGACGGTTCGCTTGGGAGGAACGCTGACTCGTTCCAGCGTCTTGGGATTTTGAGCAACCCGAGCGGCCCGATTCTTGCTCTCAAAGACTCCGAAGTCCCTGAACTCCAAGCGGTTACCGCTACCAAGTTCGTCGATGATCTCGTCGAGGAAAGTCTGAATAATACGTTTCACGACCACGCGTTTGTTGGCGGTCTGCTCCGCGATTCGATCGATGAGTTCTTTCTTGGTGATTGTGGCCATTGTTCGTCCCTCACGTTTCTCTGCCTCGCTCTAGACTTGACAAGCCTCAAGGGCAAGGCGATACCCATCCCCTTCGATGACTCATGGATCCGATTTTCACAACTTCGAGTAAGCGCTTCCAAAATCTCGATCGCAAGAAGCGCTGAAATCGCCACAAGTCATCGTACCGTAAGTAGTTTCATCAATCAAGCTGTTTCTGAGTAAGCCCCCGCCGGGAGCTGGCGATTTCTGTAACATCATTATTATCAATGGCTTACGTCTTTTGACGTGCTCATTGAAGGTCGTTTTAACTTAACGTATTGTCCGGAAACCGATTACGAACGATTCCTACCGGTGTCCACGCCCTTCCCTGACGGCCGTGAACCGCCGGATGAAGTAGTTTCTGCCATGGAACGGAGTCCCCTGGTAATCATAGAACTGCACGCGGTAGCGGATCTGCTCGCCATCGTCGATGTAGGTAGATGCCGTCGGCCAACTGGCCCGAGCAGCATATTCGCCCGCGTTGTGCAGAGTCGGTATTGGATCGAACAGCATCGACGCACGGTAGAACGTGGGGCGATGGGCGCCAGCACAACCGGCAAGCATGGCGGCCAACAAGCTCCCGCACAGTAACAGGGTATGGCGCTTCATCTTCCATCTCCTCAGTGATCGCAGGTTCCTCAGTGATTCTAGGGCCCGCCCACCGCCAAAGGCAATCTCCAAGGGCTACGGTCACGCGAAACACAGCCGCATTGGCATATCGATCATCGTTACCGGACATTGCAGCGGGGCGTCCCTTGCGCTAGGATGGCGCGTCCTATGCTGGTGCCTCTCTTGATACTCACGACCGGCGGCATGTGCCTCGCTCTGGCCTCATGCCCGCTCACGAAGATGCCTTGGCAATTCGTGAGGATGATCTGCGTGATCGCGCTCGCCACTGCAACAACGGCGGCGGTCTGGCTCGTGCATCAGCATATGCAGGGCACGCCCCGGCAGTCGCTGGCCGTCGATGTGGCGACCATCGCTTCGGCGATACTTGCTCTGACCGCATTGAGCATGTCTCCATTGCTCCACTCCCGGCGTTACAAGGTGTCCGGATTGGTCCGATCGCTCTTGGGCCTCTGCGGTGCAGCAGGAATCGTCGCCGGTCTGCTGTGGGCCGAGCCCACGTCAACGGCCTCGGCACCCGCGCCGTCGGCTGCCATCAGCCACCTCCTGGGCGGTCTGTTACTCGGCAGCGTGACGGTCGCCTGGCTTCTCGGCCACCGATACTTGACAGCCAGCGAGATGACCATCGACCCGCTCAAGAGGGCGAGCCAACTGCTGTTCGTCGCGCTCGGAGCGCGCTGGGGCTTCTTGCTCGTCATGCTGTCGGTGGGCGCCCTGGCGTCCGGCGTAGCGGATTCCGCCGGCGCTTTCTCGACGCGCCTGGCCTCAAGCTGGATGCCCCTCTCGATGCGCATCGGCATCGGGCTGGTCTTGCCGACGGTGTTCGCATACATGGTCTGGCAATGCGTCCGGCTTCGCAGCACACAGTCTGCAACCGGCATCCTGTTCTTCATGTCCCTATTCGTCGCCGTCGGTGAGCTGACCAGCCGGTATTTGATCAACAGCATGGGGGGCGCGCTATAATGAAAATTCGCTTCGCTTGCCGCGACGAGCAGTGTCCGGCGTTGATCGAGTACCGACCGCTCGGCACCGGCGACGAGACGTTCGCCTGCCCACGCTGCCGCCGTGAATACACCCTGCGCGACACTGCCACGCTGGTCCGGGATCATGTGCTGCGGAAATGCGCACTTTGCGGCGGCGAGGAAATGTTCATCCGCAAGAACTTCCCGCAGATCACCGGCCTGCTCATCGTGGGCGTGGCCGGGTTGATTTCGTTCCTCTATCTCAGGACCAATGCGGCGCTGGCCTACGGCGTTTTGGGCGCTGCGGTGCTGGCCGATGTGATCATCTATTACCTCATTGGCGTGGTCACCGTGTGCTACCGCTGCCACACGGAATACTGGGGCGCTTCTCACAACGAGAACCACGACTGGTTCGACCTGGCCACATCGGAAAAGTACCTTTGAACGTGCTATAATCGGAAACTGCGGGACCGGCCCTGATGCTCGAAGTGCCGGCCTGTGATGAACCCGGAGAATCGACACATGGCTATGACCATCCGCGATATGGAAACCAATCCGCATGTCGATCAGCGTCGCATCGAGGACGCGGTGCGCGAAATCCTGCTCGCCGTCGGCGAAGACCCCGACCGTGAGGGGCTGCGCCGCACGCCGCAGCGCGTGGCACGCATGTACGCTGAACTCTTCGCCGGCCTGCACCAAGACCCCGTCGACGTGCTCGAAGCCGCCTTCTCCGAAGAATACGACGAGTTGGTCGTGCTGCGCGACATTCCCTTTAACTCGATGTGCGAACACCACCTCATGCCGTTCGAAGGCAAGGCGCATCTGGCCTACCTGCCCAAAGGGAAAGTCGTCGGCATCTCGAAGCTCGCCCGCGTGGTCGACGCGTTCGCCCATCGACCGCAGGTGCAGGAACGCCTCACCTCCCAGATCGCCGACATTCTCATGTCGTCATTGGAAGCCAAGGGCGTCGCCGTGCTTATCAGCGCCACCCACACCTGTATGACCTGTCGAGGCGTGCGCAAGCCGGGCAGCATCATGGTCACCTCCGCCGTCCGCGGCCTATGCAAATCCGACCCCCGGACCCGCGGCGAAGTCATGTCGCTCCTGCAAGGCTGATCGATCCACCGTATCGATTCCGACTCCGATCCATCACGGTGCACTCGCGTTCATTCTTGACGCGACTCCGCTCGT
>JACZTW010000209.1 GCA_022573485.1 Planctomycetota bacterium | reverse complement strand
GTTGGATTTGTTCCCACAGTTCCTCGCTTAACCATTGTCGAGCCATCGGTTTATCCTCCATGATTGTTCCGATGGTTCAAATATCGTCATCTAGCGCTGTTCAACTTGAGGTTTTGCAATAACTCCTTAGGCGGCGACCTCGCCGAGGGTAATTGCGGAGCGAGGACGCTCCGCCTCGCTGCGTTTTGCGGTTGCCCGCGATTCTACGAGACTTGTTCATAGATGGTACCCAGGCGCCGACTATTCCTCGTCGGCTTCGTGTTCTTGTGTGGGGTCGATCTGCAGATAGCGCGAGAGGTACTTCACGCCGATGTAAAAGGGAATGGTGTCCAGTGCGGCGACGGTTACTTTGTATAAGTAATTGCTGCCGATCAGAACCGCGATGGACCGGAAGGCCATCTCGCCGGCGTACCACTGAGCCCCGAAGGTTACGCAGATTACGGCGGTCGCGTCGATCAGTTGGCTGACCATCGTGGAGCCGTTGTTGCGCAGCCACAAGTGCTTGCCCTTGGTGACGCTCTTCCAAAAATGAAACATGTACACGTCGCAAAACTGGGCCGCCAAGTATGCGACCATCGATGCGAGCATGGAACCCCGTGTGCATAGGTAGACCATCTCGAAGAGTTCGGCTTGCGATCTTTCGGCTCCGAAGGGCATGCCTGTGGGTGCTTCGAGGGTGAGCGTCTGCCAGGGCGGCGGATTCCATGAACCCTCCGGCAGCCAGTCCGGTCTGGCCGATTCCGAGATGCCGGGCAGCTCATTCCCCAGCCACAGGAATGCGAGGACGATGATGTTGAGGAGAAACCCGACCCACACGACGAAGTTGGCGCGGCGTCGGCCGTAGAATTCGCTGATGAAGTCGGTACACAAGAACGTCAGCGGATAGGGCAGCACGCCCACTGCCAACGCCAACGGCCCGATGTGCACGAAGCGCGTGATGCCCAGGATGTTGAGCATGGTCATGCAGCCGAGGAAGATGCCGGCGAAGATGAGGAAGACGCGCTCGCGACGCTCGTGGAGGGCGGCGGTCGTGTGAACCCGATCCATGCGGCCGAGCGTAGGAGGGCACCGTGCACAAGTCAAGAAGTGCAGCGGCTCCTCAGTCGGCGCCTAATAGTCAGACGTCGCAGCGGCACAATTGCGGGAACAAGACGAGTTACACTTGGACGGCGCGTGCCAAAGGATCGCCAAATTCAGTTCGCCCGTGCTATCTCGGCCCACCCTCTCGCAGTGATCGTTTCGCGGGCAGTTCGAAACCCAGTCTGCAATGCGAGGCTGTGCTCGTGAAGCGAAAGTCCTTGTGGTCAATGGCGTTATGCAAAATGAGCGGGCTTCTATGGGAATCTGCTAATTAACGAACCCTCCGAGGCGCAGCCATCCGGACGGTCTGTGGCAGCACCCTCATGACAGGTTCGGTCTGTGGTTTTCGTCCCTTGTCGGGGGATTCCGCAATTACCCGGAGGGCGTGAATCATATGAATAGAGGCGGTATTCCCAAACCTTGCTTGCATAGGCCGGTCTGTCAGAGCATAATCATAGATTGATCAACCACATAGTCGTTTTTGGAGGCATGATGCTATGAATATTTCCAAGTCCAGTCTGGTTGCTTTGGTGGGCATGGGCCTGATTTGGTCGCTGGTGGCCGCCGCAGACGATCCCCAAGCCGCCGAGACGACTCCGCCAACCGACGCCAAGAGCCCTAAGGACAAGGCCGACACGAAGAAGGACAAAAAGGACAAGAAGGATAAGAAGGACTTTCCAGACTTCAAGGACGTGGTCACCGACGAGTTTAAGACCATCCAGGTCTATGGCGATCCGGATCTGGCGCCCTTCTACAAGCTGTATTACAACAAGAAGACCGACGAGCTCTTCGCCGAGATCCCCAGCAGCAAATTTGGGCAGAATGTCATGCTTTCCAGCACCATTCACTCCGCGCCCGGGCTGGCCGGCTGGATGTGGGGTGACCAGGTCGTTCGCTGGGAACGTCGCAACAAGAAGCTGCTTTTGATCCAGCCTGATCTGCGGAACGTAGGCAAGGAAGGCACGGCAATCAGCGATGCAGTGAAGCGCACCTACACCGACCGCATCCTCAAGGCCATCAACATCAAGACCCTGAGCGGCGGGAATCCGGTCATTGATCTGGGCGATTTGTTCAAAGAGGATTTTGCCAAGGTTGGCCAGGTTTATCGAGGTACGCTGGATTCCAGCCTGGCCAAGTGGGTGAGTATCAAGTGCTTTGAGAAGAACGTGGTTGTCACCGTCGAGAGCCCCTACAAGGGTCCGGGCGGCGGCTTCCTGGGCAGAGCCTACAACGGCACGCTGATCGCCGTGAACTACAACCTGTCGGCGATGCCCGATACCGGCTACAAGCCGCGCTTGGGCGATGATCGCATCGGCTACTTCCTGACCGTGGTGCGGGATTGGAAAAAGGATTACAAGCAAAAACACTTGTTCAACCGCTACATCAACCGCTGGCACCTCGAGAAACTGGACTCGTCGCTCGAGAAATCCCCGGTCAAGGATCCGATTGTTTTCTACATCGAGAAGACGGTGCCGGTGCGCTTCCGCAACGCAGTCAAGGAAGGCATCCTGGAATGGAACAAGGCCTTCGAGAAGTGCGGCTTCATCGATGCCATGCAAGTCCGGCAACAAACGGCGGACAACGAGTACAAAGACTTCGATCCCGCAGACGTGACCAAGAACTTCTTCCGTTGGACGACGACCGGTATCGGTCTGGCGGTGGGGCCGTCGCGGGCGAACCCGATGACCGGGCAAATCTACGACGCCGACATTGTCTTCGACGACGGCTGGATCCGCGGACCGATCGAGACGCACGCGATCTTCGGCGCCAAAGCCCTGGCCGATTACAACAACGATCCCAAGTTGAGGGCCTTCCTCAAGGCCTACCCGAGGTTCGATTTCGGCCTGCGCGAAGACCGCCTGCTGCCCGGCTACGGGCTGGACATTGTTCGGGAACCGGGCCTGAAGCCGGACATGGATCTGGTGAGGCAGCGCTATTCGCGGTTCATGTGCGACTGTGGCGCGAGCGTGCGGCACGAGTTGGCCATGGCGCGCACGATTCTCGCCTCTCAAGGCTACAAAGAGCTGCCGGAGAAGTACCTGCACGAAGTGGTGAAGGAAGTGGCGGCACACGAAGTCGGGCACACGCTGGGCCTGCGGCATAACTTCAAGGCCAGCACCTGGCTGCCGCTGGAGGACACGCTCAGCAACGTCGACGACGGCCGGCCGATCAGTGCCAGCGTCATGGACTACAACGCCTTCATGTTCCACCCCGAGAAGGAGCTGCAGGGCGACTACGGCATGACCACCATTGGACCCTATGATATCTGGGCCATCGAATACGGCTATCGGCCGGTCGCTGAACCCTACAAGAGCGAAGAGGAATTGCTCAAGTCCTTGACCGATCGAGTGGCGGAAGAGGGCCTGGCCTATGCCACTGACGAAGATACCGGGCTGTTCGATCCCGACCCGCTGGTCAATCGCCGGGACATGGGATCCGACCCATTAGAGTACGCGAACTACCGCATCGAGTTGGTCGAGCAGTTGTTCAAAGACATGCCCAATTGGGCCGTCGAGGATGGCGAGAGCTATTCGATTCTTCGCCGGCGGTTCAACCGCCTGCTGTTCGAGATTGCCAACTCCTCGATTTACGCCGGCCGCTATATCGGCGGTCAGTATTTCCACCGTGACCACAAGGGCGATCCCAACGCGCGTCCACCGTTTGTGGTTGTGCCGGCTGCCAAGCAGAGGGAGGCCATGGAATTCGTCTCCAGCAAGATCTTCTCGGGAGACCTTTTCGAGTTTAGTCCGGAATTGCTGACCAAGCTGGCTCCGGGTCGCTGGGGCCATTGGGGCAGTAATGACTTCGACCGATACTTGGAGTTCAATCTGCACGATCGCATCGAAATGATCATGCGGATGGCATTGCTGCCGCTGTTCAATCCCTTCACCCTCACGCGACTGCACGATATGGAACTGATGTACGAGCCCGACGAGGAGCCTTACACCCTCGCCGAGCACATCCGCTCGCTGACCATGGCGGTGTGGGGCAACGTGGACAAGTCCACGACGAAGGCCTACTCAGACAGCGATCCGTTCATCAGCAGTGTGCGGCGCGGCCTGCAGCGGGCTTTCACGGATCAGCTTGAGGGCTACTTGCTCAGCGCGCCCGGACGGTTGGTGCCCGCTGACGCTAACGCTCTGATCCGGATGACGTCCGAGCAGTTGTATGACCAGCTCGCCAAGATGTCCGACAACCAGAATCTGGATGATGCCTCGCGGGCCCATCTCTTGGACGTGCAGCGTCGGCTGCGAAAAGCCCTCGATGCCGAACATATTCAAGGCTGAAGCAGTTTGAATCACTGATCGTTCACTCCCCCGCTGATCGAAAGATCAGTGGGGGTTTTCTTTTGAGAGGTGCTTGCGACGCGGCAGCAGTGCGACGAACAACAGCAAGGGAATCATCGGCACGCGAAAACGCGGGTCGAGTTGCGGCGTACTGGCCAGCAGCAACGCCAACGTGCAGGCGAGCGGGAAGTAGACTTGTTCCAGCCGCGGTCGCTCCATGAAGAGTCGAACGAGCACCCACACAAGCAACGCCAGATAGATCCCGCCCTTGGCAGCAGCCACGAGCCGATCGGGTGCGTACGGCTCAGCCGGCGGGCAGATCGCGAGATTCAGCGGAAACGTCAGGATTGAAAAGCAGCGTACGAAGCAGCACGCCAATGTGCTCAGCGGCTCTTGCAGCAGCATTTCCAACCCGATCGAGCGCAGGGCGGCGGAGACCTCGAAGGAATCGAGGTCGGTCTTGTTGCCCTGCGCCAACTTTGGCCATTGCAATTGATTCAGTTGCTCCGCCGGCAGGTCGGCAAAGTGGTTTCGCAATCGCGCATCGATGTCATCCCATACAATATGCGGCTGGTCGCCGGGCTCCGGATCGAGCGACGTCTCAGCATAGCGGTCGGCCGTTCGCCCCAGTCGCCACAGCATGACTTCTGTGGCCTTGAAATAGCTCAGCACGATGCCGCTCTGGTGCGAGAGTGCGAATCGACCCGCCACGACCTTGTTGCGCCCGACCCAGGCGCCGACGATCAACATCATGGCCGCCAGCGTGACGCCGAACGCTCTGAACAATACCTTTCGCTTCTCGCGCTGCCGAAACCATTCGATCCCCAGACCGGCCAGCACGACGACGGGCAACAAGATACTGACCGGGCGCAGCAAGACGGCGAAGCCCGTGAGCGCACCCAACAGCGCGGACCATTGCCAGCGGCCCGGCGCAGCCGCTCGATGCCACACGTGCCAAATCAAGAGCAGAACCGTGACGAACAGCGTCGTCGGCATCAGCCATAGAGAATAGAAATGATGATAGGGCTCGAATACGAACAACAAACCCACGAGCAGCGCCCGGCGGGTGCTCATGTACTTCATCGCCATGAAGGCAAGCAACAGAGAATTGATCAGATTGAGCAACTGCTGCACTACGATGAGTTCGAGCGATGAGTTGTCTCCGATGAAAAGATGCAACGCCAAGAACAGCGGATAGCCCGGCGTTCGCCAAGTGTCGGGATCGAAGGGTGGTGATTCACTCTGGCTGAAGCGGCCGTGATGGGCCAGATTCGTCGCCAGTTGGTAGTACTCCCGGCCGTCCAGCGAGGAGAAGGCATAACCGTCGATGCTGCCGGTGCGTTGGTGGGCGAAGATCAGCGTGCCCACACCTGCGAGGATGCTGATGATCGGCAGCAGCAGCATAGGATGTTTGATGAACTGCATGGCGAACAGTCTACGGCAATGCACCGCTCCGAACCACAGGCTGTTGAACATGACCGCCCGGACTGCTATGTTGGAGTCGGTCGGCGTCGGACATTCGGAGAACATCGTGCCCAAAGAGAAATGGTACCAGGACGGCTTGAACTTCACTTGCACGCAGTGCGGCAACTGCTGTACGGGTTCGCCGGGGTACGTCTGGACGACGGCCGAAGAGCGGCAGGCGATGGCCGACCATCTCGAACTGGACCTCGCGGATTTCACGAAGCGGTACGCCCGGCGCGTGGGTTTCAAGTATTCGCTCAAAGAGCATGGTTCTCGTCAGAACTGGGACTGCGTGTTCCTGGCCCACGAAAACGGCCGGCGGATTTGCCGCGTTTATCCCGTTCGGCCGGCACAATGTCGCAACTGGCCTTTCTGGGACGAGAATCTGAGAACCGCCTCGGCGTGGTCGGCCGCTGGCGAGGATTGCCCCGGCATGAATGATGGGCAGCGTCACGGCTTTGTTCAAATCGAGATTCAACGTAAACGAAAGTTCTGACCATGCTCCACCTCGCGCCCATTCAGCAAGCCTCTGCAAATCCGGCGCTGCTCGCCGAGTTGGACGCGTTTTTCCAACAACTCGACCAACGCATCGCCGAGCACCAGCCCGTGTGCCGCAACCGCGGCGTATGCTGCAAGTTCGGCGCCTTCGGCCACAGGCTGTACGTCACCACCCTGGAACTCGCCTACTTCCGCGCCCGCCACGCCGACCGCCTGCAGAAACAAGATCCCACTCCCGCACGAGCGGACCCACGAGCCGCAGGCTTCCCTTCGGGTCTGAGCCTCAGGGTCGAAGACAGCCTGCGCGGACCCACGACAAGTGAGAACGCCGACACCGCAAATCAGGTCTGCCCTTTCCAACAGGAGGGCATGTGTACAACGCGCGAGGGCCGCCCACTGGGTTGTCGCGTGTTCTTCTGCGAGTCGGCGGATGAAGGCTGGCAGAGCGAACTGACCGAATGGGCCTTGGCGCGCCTGCGCGAAATGCACGAACGCTTCGACGTGCCGTATGTCTATTCGGAATGGCTGACTGCGCTGACGGGGATGACGGACTC
>JACZTW010000208.1 GCA_022573485.1 Planctomycetota bacterium | reverse complement strand
TCCTCGGTCTGCTGCTCAGCGTGGGGCTGTGGGGCGTGAGCAAATTCCAGTTCACTTTCGAGTACTGTGGCCACTGGCTGGGGCTCATTGAAGGAGACATAGTTTGGTGCGATCAAACCCCCGCGCCGATTGGTTCATGGTCGTGGTCTTGGCTCGGGATGGAAGGAAGCGGCACTTTTTTCTATACGATAGCGGGAGCAGCTTCGAATCGCATACAAGGACGTTGGTGGCCATCGGCCAATTCGAGCTACGTTTGCGTGCCGATCTATTGGCTGGCAATGCTCTTTGTAATCCTCCCTGTCTTCGATGTTCTTGGTTTGAACAGTCGCCGCAAACGTAGAAAGCGCGGATTGTGCCTGAACTGCGGGTACAATCTCAAGGGCTTAACTGAGCCTCGTTGTCCAGAGTGTAACACGTCGTTCGATGAGCGCTTGCTGAAGAAGGATGCTTGATGGTTCCCCTCACCCTGCTGGTTCTCGCGCTCTTCGGTCTATCCGTGATCTTCCTCGTCCGGCGTGCTCGTCGCAGCGCCCTCCGGGAGCGGCTGATGACGGAGCCGCTGCCCGAAGAGTGGGAGACGGCCCTGAAACAGAATGTGCCGCTGTATTCCCGACTCCCGGATGAAATGCAACGGGAACTTCGAGGCTTGATCAACATTTTCTTGCACGAGAAACAGTTCGAGGGCTGCGGTGGGCTGGAAATCACGGACGAGATTCGCGTGACCGTCGCGGGCCAGGCTTGCATCCTGCTTTTGAATCGCAAAACCGATTTCTACCCGCGGCTGTCGTCCATTCTGGTCTATCCCGGCGCCTACGTGGCGAAGGAAGTGTGGCACACGCCGGCGGGCGTCGAGGTCGAGGAAGATTCAGTTCGGCTCGGGGAATCGTGGGACTCAGGAACGGTCGTCCTCGCCTGGGACAGCATCAAACACGGCGCCTGGGACTGGAAGGATGGCCACAACGTTGTGCTGCACGAATTCGCGCATCGCCTCGACCAGCAGGACGGAACCGCAGACGGCGCTCCGATTCTCGAGCAACGCTCTCGCTATGTCACTTGGGCCCGCACGCTGAGCCGGGAGTATGAGCAGTTGCAAAAGAAAGTGCAGCGCGGAAGGAAGACAGTTATGGACGATTACGGCGCGACGGACCCCGCCGAGTTCTTCGCCGTCGCGACGGAGACTTTCTTCGAGAAGTCTCGTCAAATGAAAAAGAAGCACCCGGAGCTGTACTCAGAGCTGCGCACCTACTACAAGCTGGACCCCGCGGCCTGGCCTCGGAAGGTAGAGCCCTGAAGCTACGCGGTGAACTTGCGTCACCATTGCTCGGGTGGCATGGGCAAGTACCCTTGCCCGTGGCGAATCGCGGTCCGGCCTGCACGGGCAGGTCCCGGCGCGCCGGGATGCCCATGCCACACAGGTGCTACTGAAAGTCGCCCGCGATCAGGCCTGAAATGTTCATCCCTTGCAGGCTTCCGACGAGGATTAGAACGTCTGCTCCGCTCACCCCCGCGGTGCCGTCGATATCATCGAACCACCACAGTTGTGGATTATCCTGAGTCGTGTCAATGACGAAGAGTAGGCGGTCCCTCGCGGCGATGCCGCCGTTCAAATTGGCCAGCGCCGCCAGGGCAGTCACGATTGCGGCTTTCTGTTCCGCCTCAGAGGCATCTTGATCAGTGCCGGCGAATAGTGCATCATCGATGACCAGCACAGTGCTGGTCGCCGCGGGCGCCTGATCCGAGGTCATGATCTCCACGACGGTTGTGGTCGTGCCGCTGATTCGACGAACAAGCCCCAGGCCGTCAACGTCAAGAACATCGCCCAAGCCTGCGCCTGCAAAATCCGTGATCGTATCAACGCCGTTGGTCCGTCCCTCGGAAAAGACAAACGCGTCACTACCCGCGCCGCCCGTGATGGTGTCATTGCCTGCGCCGCCCGTGATGGTGTCGTCGCCGCTTCCGCCTATGATCGTCAAAGCCAAGCTACTGAAAGTCAAAGTCAAGTCGCCGGACGCTTCCGTGCCACTCACGGTGTGAAGATTGGGCATGGTCGAGTCAATGGGATTTTGAATGTTCAACCCTTGCGCGCCCGTGATGTGGATCGTGTGCAGACTCGTCCCCCCATCTTGCACAATCGCAGCCAGCGTGTTGAAATTGGGGCCATAGGAGACAATGTGGAGTGTCTCGATTCCGCTGGCAGCGCCTGTCTTGAGCGTCACAGTTCCGCCCGTGACCTCGGAAAGGGATAGCGTCGTAGCATCCATCGTGAGCGCGGTGGCGCTCGCCCGAAAGCCGACGGTGATGCCGGTGTCCGATTGCCAGATCCCCAAGTCCACAATAGCAGCAAGCTCAATCACGGAGATCGTCGCATCGCTGTAGAATGTATTGATTTCCGTGACGCCGGTCACGTGTGTTGCGTCGAGAGTGACCGATTCCGTCGTGGCGGCAGAGAGGTTCAAAACCTCGAACCGCACGATTGCAGGGTAGGTTACGCCCGAAATGAGTTCCGCATTTATTGTGTCGTAGCCCTCGCCCCCGTCAAGGATATCACAAGAATTTAACGTTTGAAACAGCACGCCGCCTGACACTTCACGCGACGCGTTAAGAGTGTCGCTGCAGCGACCGAGCGTAACGTTGTCACAGCCAGCCGTCAGTGGCGGCCAATCGACATGGAATGAACCACACTCGAAACCGTCGTCTTGTTCATCGCAAGGATCACACGGCCCGCATGGTTCAGTGCCATCGAGACACGTGTTCGATTCTGTATCACAGGTCTCGATTCCGTTGCAAAACAAGCCGTCATCACAGTCGTCGTTGGCGAGGCACTCGATACATGAACCGGTCGCCGGATCGCAAAAGAGGTCGGGGATACAGTCAACGTGCGCGGACGCGCAGGCACCTTCGATACAAGATTCAAGAGTACACAGGTCTTCGTCATCGCAGTCGTCATCGTTCGAGCATTCCGGGATCATCAGGCACAGGTTGTTGTCTTCATCGCAAGTTTCGGTGTCGGATGCGCAAGGCGTGAGGCCGTTTTCGCACGTTCCATTGTTACATGTTTCCTCGCCGTCGCAAAACAGACCGTTGTCGCAATCTTGGCTCGTGGCGCACGCGACGCACACGCCGTCGGTGCAGAATCGTCCGTCTTCACATGCCATTGCTGCCCGCATGCACGCGCTTGTCTCAGCGTCGCAGACTTCAATTGTGCAGGCGTCGCCGTCGTCCTCGCAATCCGCTGCCGTCTCGCAGCGCGTAAGACAAGTTGCGACATCATCGATGATGGCGCACTCTTGACCCTGCGCACAGTCGGCGTTTTGGCAGGCATCCGGCGCGGGATCGCCGTTGGTCGTGCAACCGGCGAACATCCCAACCAGCGAGAACTGGCCAAACAACACCCACGCCCGGAGCGCCCGTGCCGGCCGGATTCTCAGAAGCTTGTTCGGATTGGCTGTGTCAGCATTCTCTTTCATCGGCCTGCCCTCGAAGTGTCCCGTTTACGCCGGCCCCTCAGCCACCATTCTATCCGCACGATCTGTGTCTTCGTTAGAATTCTCTAGCGCGCAGACTGTCTTGTCACCCTATCTCCATCTCGGACGCGCCGGGCTCGTCCTGCGCATTAACCGCGATTGAGACCCGAGCGGCCGATTGGGGAGTGTACAGATTGTGGGAGACGTTTCGCAGCTCTGAAGTGCGATTTGGTCAGGCGGTATCTTAGGCCGATGGTCCGCCCGGGTTTTCGGAGATGGCCTCCAGTACGCGGGTGCTGCGCCGGGAAGAGAAAGAGTCGAGCTGTGCGGCCAAGTGTTTGCGGCCTTCGGTTGTCAGGGCCGCGTTCTTCGCGAGGGTCGTAAGTACGTCGGCTTCGGTACTTCCGTGGTGCCCGCTGCAAATTGCGTTGATCAAGTAGATTTGCTCATGCGTGCTCAAGTCGTCCCATTTCGCAACCTTGGCCAGAATACGGAGCCGATCCTTGCGATGCCCGAGCTTCATCGAAGCATCGATTAGGTCGCACGCTCGGCCGTGGAGCCCGCCGGGATGGGACACACGCACCGTACGCCGGGTTGATCCTTTATCCCTATCGATTGAACCTTGGAGGTTGACCGAAACACAACCGCAAAGCAAAGTGACGGCCGGAAGGACGGCGCCGGCCAGTATCAATCGCAACCGCATGTGATCATCTCCATCTGTGAATTCGCTCGAATCGCATCCTCCCCTGCCGACAACACTTGAGCCGGGCCCTTCAGGGTCCAGACCTTCCGTGGGGCACCGGCGACATCGGTCCGTGGCCTGAAGGCCACGGCTCAGCAGGGAGACGCCAAATACATGCAAAGGCTACGGCTCAATCGGCAGTAGAAGACGCCTGCGATTAGGGCAATCGCTCACCGGATCACGATCTCGTACGGCATCACCGTGAGCACTTTCTCTTTTTGGAACAACTCCACTTGCTGGAGCATCCGCAGCAGCGCCTCAGCCTTGAGCGGTTCGAGGCTGCGCAGCACGGGCAGCGCCGCCTGCAAGGCGGTATTCGGCAGGGCCGGGTGGCTTTGAGCATTGGCCAGCGCGCCGAAATTCTCGAAGAGCATGTCGAAAATCGTCTTTGGCTTGGGCAAAATCGTCACGTCATAGTCTTCACCGAGGTTGGCTTCGAGCGAGGCGTACTCGAGGGCGTCGTGCAGGCCGCCGAGCTTGTCGATCAGACCCAGTTCCAGCGCCTGCGCCCCAGTGTACACCCTGCCGCCGGCTAATTCTTCCAACGGCTTGGCCAGCTTGTCGCCGCGCTTCTCCTGCACGCGGGACTTGAACACGCCGTAGATGTCCTCCATCCACGTGCGGATCTTCGCGCGATGTTCGTCCGACCATTTCTCGTCGGTGGCCATGATGTCGGCGTTGCGGCCGCGCTGAATGGGGTGCCAGTTGACGCCCATCCAGTCCCAGAGTCCCTTGGTCACGAACTTGGCGCCCACCACGCCGATCGAGCCGGTGATCGTGCCCGGCTCGGCGAAGATGGTGTCCGCAGCGCAGGCGACGTAGTAGCCGCCGCTGCCGGCGACGTTGCCCATCGACACAATGAACGGCTTGCGCGAGGCGACTTCCTTGGTGGCGTGCCAAATGATCTCGCTGGCGACGGCCGAGCCGCCCCCCGAATCCACGCGCAGCACCACGGCCTTGACGTTGTCATCGAAGGCCGCCTCATACAGGGCTTTTCGCAGCGGGGTGCTGGCGCCGTGATTCATGGATGCGAACGGTCCGCCCGCGCCGCCGTCGCCGACCGTGATGGTGCCGACCACGTAGATCAGCGCGATCGACGGCGTGCTCGAAACGGACGGCGCCTGCATGATTTTGCCAAACAGTTCCTGAAACATGGTGAAGGGATTC
Organism: Planctomycetota bacterium; assembly: GCA_022573485.1. Taxonomy (GTDB): domain Bacteria; phylum Planctomycetota; class Phycisphaerae; order UBA1845; family CAIVHJ01; genus JACZTW01. The sequence continues at coordinate 1,548 of JACZTW010000208.1, read as the reverse complement.
GACATGTCGAACTCGGGCATGCCCGATTCACCATATTCTTTGTCGAAAGGTATATCCCCGTGGCGGGCCTTGATCGAATCGACGAAATCCTTGCGATAGGCCACTTCATCGATCAGGCCGGCCTTCTTAGCGCTTTCCGCCGTGTAAGGGCCGTTGTCGATGATTTCTTCGGCCCGCGCGACTTTCATTGATCGTGATTCAGCGATTTGCTCGAGCATCTGGCGGTAGAGGTCATCGAAAAGCCAGTTGTGCATCTCGGCAGCCGCCTCACTCGGCTCGGTACGGGTGACGATTTCGCCGGCGCTCTTGTAATCGCCGATGTGGATCACGTCGGCCTCGATGCCCATGAAACCCAGAAGCGTTTTCACGTAGAGTTGCTCGCCGTACAACCCCGTGACCCACACATCGCCGGTGGGCACGACCGCCAGGCGCGAAGCACTCGATGCCAGCCAGTACAGCCCCGAGGAATAGCAAGAGTCCATGTGAATGTAGACTTCTTTGTCCGCGGCTTTGAGTTGATCGATGGCGTGCCGGAGTTCCTGAAGCTGGGCCAGCCCCATGCGGACGCGCTCGAAGGTGATGAAGACGGCTTCGACGTCATTGTCGCGGCGCATCTTCTTCAAGCGATCGAGCAGGCCCTTGGTGTTCAGGGCCTTCGAAGAAGAGAACATGGCCATGGGGTCCGGCGGCGCTTCCTGGAGCGGGCCTTTCAATTCGAGATGGACTATTTTCTTCTCGCCGGCTTGGGCGCCGGCGGGTAAGGCCACTGCCGCTGCCAGAATCACTGCAATCCACGTTTTGATGTGTTGGTTGGACATCGTGTTCCTCCGTTGCTCTTGGGTCATGGTTCGTGAGTTTGTCGTCATGAGTGACGGTCGCATTTAGCTTTGGGGCGCGGAACTTCCGCCCACACCACGGTATTCGCATGAGCGGGCTTTATATCTTTCCCAATATCTTCGATCCCGGCGGCTTCCCCAAGTCTAACCCGGCCCCGCATCACAGGCCATTAGAGAACTATTAGAGATTTGGAACAACGCTGCCTGCCAGCCCGGCTTTGCCTATTTTGGGTCTAGTGCTACAATGCGTCTACCGCTCACCACTCGGGCCGGTGCCAGCCATTCAAATCAGAGCGGCACGGGAGGATCCGTCATGTCTGGTGCTGCCCACCAAGGGAAGTATAACAAGTTTGTTGCAGTCTACATCATCACGCTACTGGGCACGATGTCTCAAGCGGATGCTCAAGGTGTCTGGACAATCATCAACGCCGGTACTCAGCAAGACACAGCCGGCCAGGCGGAGCAGTTCAGTGACGCTCCGGATGGGTCTTCTTGCCCGATTAACGATATGTGTCAGAGCGATCACTTCATCAACATTATGGAACCAGATCTCTTCAAAAAGGATTTTGTGGGCAGGTCTTTCGCCGAGTGTACGCTTCAGTTGTTCAATTGTCCCGTGCGGGGAGGGGGCCTTACCCAGGTTGAAGTCGACGGCGCCGGGGGGGAAACAATGCTCATCGGTTGGGATTGGATCAGCCGGGCGAAGAACAAT
>JACZTW010000011.1 GCA_022573485.1 Planctomycetota bacterium | reverse complement strand
TTTCCCATCCGGGGACCAGAACGGCAGTTGAGCGCGCGTCCCAGCTTCGGGGCGAACGACCGGTGTGACCACAGCGGTGCGGGCGTCAACCGTGTAGATCCCCTGGCGTCCTTTCTTGTCCCGGGCAGCCAGCACAATCGACCTTCCGTCCGATGACAGCGAGGGGCGAAGATAGAAATCATGGCCCCAGATGAGCTCAGGGCTCAACTCCCGCTCCTCCCCAGTTGCGAGGGAGCGAAGGATCACATGGAACGATGCCCCCGACAGGCCTCGTTGCGGTTCCCGCTGCGCTAAGTAGACCAATGATTTCCCGTCGGGTGACCAGTGAGGCCACGCTGTTGTCCCGACGGAGCGCTGACTCAACCGCGTCGGCGTGCCAAGACCTTTGCCGGTCACCAGGTCGAGCGGGGCGATGTACGCATCTCTTAGAGCGTGTGTGAGAAGCCATTCTATCCCGGACTGATGCGATGCACCATGAGATTGATCATTGCAATGAGAATCATACATTCACTGCTGCGCGGCAGTGTCTCGTAGTCTTTGGAGAGTCTGCGGTACTTGCTGAACCAACCGAACGTGCGCTCCACGATCCAGCGTTTGGGCAGCACCACGAATTTGCTGACCGGCTGCTTATGAACAATCTCAACGACGCGGCCGTACCAGCCGCGCGTCCAATGCACAAACTTGCCCGCATAGCCGCCGTCCGCCCAGATGAGTTGCAGCCTCCTCCATTGGCGACCCAGCTTCTTGATGAGAAGCTTCCCGCCATCGCGATCTTGGATGTTGGCCGCATGCACCACCAGAACGATGATCAGCCCGAGGGTGTCCACAATCACATGACGTTTGCGGCCACACACCTTCTTCCCCGCGTCGAAACCGCGATCCCCCCTTTTCCCGCCGTCTTGACCGATTGGCTATCAATGATGCCCGCGCTGGGTGTCGGCTTGCGCCCCGCTTTCCGGCGCACGCGTTCGCGGAGACGATCATGAATTTTCTGCCAGGTGCCGTCGATGCGAAAGCGGCGGTAGTAATAATGAACGGTACCCCAAGGTGGGAAGTCGTGCGGCAGTTGCCGCCACGAACAGCCGCTGCGATTCAAATACAACACCCCGTTCAGCACCTCGCGCAGGTCCACCGAACGGTGCCGACCGCCGGGCAGAGCGGCTGGAATCAAAGGGTTGATCTCGTTCCATTGGTTTTCCGTCAGGTCACTCCGATAGGCATTCCTTGCCATGTTCGGCCTCCTTGCCAAGACTATCCATCCATTATCGGCAAAATGAGGCCTTCTCACACACGCTCTCAGGGATTAGTACGCTGGCGGAGGTTGGCCATCACTTCTAGTAGGAGCATGTAGGTAAAGAGTGAGTTCGTCACCAGATATCTTCGCCACAACCGGCGGGGTTCCTGCTTGACGCGGTACAGCCATTCCAGCCCGAACCTCTGCCAGCGCTGCGGGGCGCGATGAACGATGCCAGCCAGCACGTCGAAGGCGCCGCCGACGCCATGGCAAACGGGCACGTCCATTTCAGTGGACCACCGCGCTAAGAAGCACTCCTTTTTGGGTGAACTCATGGCGGCGAACAAGATGTCCGGTTTGGCGGCAGCAATAGATGCGGCGATGGCCGATTCTTCGTCGGCAGAAAAATAGCCATCGTGCTGGCCGACGAGTAAAGCGTTTGGGTAGTCTTGGACGATTCGCTGCGCGACAGTGGCCAAGACCTCCTTTGTAGCACCCAGTAGAAAAACGCGATAGCCACGTTCGTGGCTACGCTGTAGCATTCGTGTCATCAAGTCTATGCCGGGCACACGCTCTGGCAACCGTCTTTTCAGCAATCGGCCGGCCCAGACCACGGCGATCCCGTCAGCGAGAATGAGATCGGCGCTGCGTACTGCGCGGTCAAGCTGCTCGTCCCGACGCATATTGACGATCTTGGCTGCATTAACCACGCCGATTAGCAATTGTTCGCGATGTTCAATGGCATTGTCCACTACAGACAGCACTTCCTGCATGGTCAGTGCGGCAATTGGCGTGCCGAAAAGACTATGAGTTGGCCAGTGCTGCAGCATGATGTTGTGACTCACCCGCATGGCCTGCCACTCGCGCCACTCGGTCGGCCGGCCAGGCGTACAGGATCCAGCCCAAATGGTAAGGTCTGCATTCACGATCGACGCGTCCTGGACGAAGGGCAATGTCAAGCCCGGGAACTCGCAGAGCAGGATGCAGGCGGCTCGCGCCCGCTTGGAGGCTGCGCGCCAGTTTGCCTGGTTCGTGACGAGCGATCTTTCGCCAGATCACCCCGGCTTGGGCATCAATCAACGATCCTGAGATTTCCGGCGGGTCAATCAGCCATTGCAAACCACGCACAATCGCGGGAGTATGATCCTCGCCAGACACTTCCTGGAGGGCAAACAAGGCCATCGGTCCCATGGCATCCTGATGGACCGCGTAGATCGGAAAGCGTTCCACCACCTGCCCGGTCCGGACATCATAATGCCACCACCATTGACCCTGAGCGCCTTGCAATTCACACATGCGCCGAGCACAGCATTGCGCGGCGTGCAGCGCGTCCGTGTTGTATGTTGCACGGCAGTAGGACGCTAGGGCGTGAATGGGATACACCAAGTCGGCAAAGCAGGCGACATGCGCCCGCAGAGACGATGGAGCGGCGCCCGCGGGCCAGTGCGAAAACAAATCCGAATCCTTTTGGAATGTCGCCAAGAGCCTCTTTGCCAGTTCCTCGGCGAGCGACTCGACGACCATGTCCTCGTTCTCTACTACGAGGGCACTGAGCGCCCATGACACTTCAACGGTTGGATATGGACGCTCACTCGGAGCCAGCGATTTCAATCGGTCAAGAGCCGTCCACGCATCACGATGGTGCAGGGCACGAGCCGCCCACAGCGCCAGAGCGACTTCGCCCACATCGTTCGACTGACGAACGGAGCAGAGCAGACGGCTGCAAACATCCTGGATGCTCTGCCCTGCCAGAATCTCAGATGAGATTTCCTCCGGCTCACCTGCGAGCGCGATCAAGACGATGGCGGAGTACCGCCGGCTGACACCTTCCAGCCGGTCTCCAGCAGAATCGCGACGAAAGCGATAGGCAAACAAGCCCTGCTCAGGGAGGTACATTCTGCGGAGCGTCCGTATCGAAAGCGACCGCAATTCGCCGATCGCCTTTTGAGTGGCTTCGCTGAACTGTGGCAATGACTGTGTTGATCGTTGAATCATGGTGTTAGAGCTTGCAGGGCTGCGCCGCGGTTGAGGAAGCCCAATGGATCCACGCTGTTCTGTAGGTTGTTTCCTCCGGCGTTCGCGCCTTGCAAACTGCGACGGTTGAGAAATTCTATTCCCGACACATTGTAGCTGACCGTAACGCCGGCTCGCAGGAAGAAATTGCGGTTGATAAAGTCTTCCACTCTGGTTTCCCAAGTCTCCGGCACCCAGAGAATGTCGCCCGCCGCCAGCATGATGTTCGGATCCTCCGCATTGTTGATGCGGTCGAGGTCGAGCTTGACGTGATAATCGTGACCGTCCGGCAGCCGTCTGATCAATGTAGCTTCGCGGGGTGTGACATCGGTGCGAAGTCCTCCCGAGGCGGCGATCGCCTGCAACACGCTCAGGTGGCCGCCGGCGGGCAGCGGCTGAGGAGATGGGGCGTTGACCAGACCACCCACATAGATCACACTGGGTATCGCTGCTTCAACCGTGATGATATCCCCTGCTTCGAGCGGATCCAGCGCAAATGCCGCCGTCATGCCTTCCGGCTTGGTGAGGTCGAGGGTGACTTCTTCGGTGGGTTTGCGAATGCGGCGAAGCTGCACTTCTCCTGAAGCCAGAATTGACACGCCTCCGGCACCAATGACGGCGTATAAGAGGTTTCGTTCGGTGCGCCGGAGACTTACGAAGCCGGGGAACGTCACCGCGCCCGTCACCAATACATCAGTGGTATCCGTTTCGACCAATGTAACATGGACGACCACATCCTGATAAATGTCGGGAACATATGCGTCCTGAATCTTGTTCTCAACGTCTTCGAGTTCTGAATCCGCAACAACTATCTTTCCGACACCCGGTAGCTCAATCTCGCCATTGCGATCGACGCGAACTTGCTGCGGCGTCATCAACTCGTTGAAGAGTGCGCTGAAAGTCACCGACAGAACATCCGAACGACTCACTTTGTACGGTCCCAACCGGCGGTCGATGAGTTTTTTGGCTGCCGCGATCGCTTCCTCATCCAGACGTGGCGAGTCGGCCTCGTGAACTTTCTGTTCGATGATCAGAAAAAGCCGCAAGCTGATGCGATGATCGGTACAACCGAACATAGGCACGAGCAGTGATGCGAGGAGAATCAGAGGCGCTAACGGCCCAACACCGGCATCCGTCCAGGCTCGAAATCGACGCCAGCAGGTGCGGTCTGGAATGCGTGGCCGTCCGCCTTTGGGTTCTTGGGGTTCCGGTGGGCGTACGGGTTGGATTCGTTCCCACAGCTCCTCGCTTGACCATTGTAGAGCCATCGGTTTATCCTCCATGGTTGTGCCGATGGTTCAAATATCGTCATCTAGCGTCACTCGACTTTAAGATTGTGCAATAGCCTTCCAACGGTAAGTGCGTTCTCCGCGAAAAACGTGTTCAGGCCGACAAGCTGCCTGGGCGATCGCATCCTCCGCTTGCCAAGTGCCATGTTCTTGAGCGTCCTTGTCTGAGGAGATCTGATTTCGATCGGGGCATGTCGTCGTCCAGGTCTCACTCCGGGCCGTCTGTCGGAGGCTCGTTGAACTCACCAAAGATGGCGCCGTTTATGACGTTGTTCGCGATGCTGGCTATGGTAAAAGTGAAGGTATCAAAGACCAGCGCCCGGGTAGAAGCGCCAAGCAGGAAGAACGGGTTTTCCGGTACGCAGGTACCTCCAGTCCCCAGGAGCATCCCGCCGCTGATCAGCCAAGCAGCTAACCTCGCGTTTCGAATCCGTGGAATCATCATTGATCATCGCCTCCTTCTCGGGAGCATGTTAGACCGTTAAACGCGCGTTCACCTACTGCAGGGGCCCTCGCCAGACTCTTTGGCTCCAGGTTCGCACATGAGCAGCTGTTCAGGCGGAGGCAGGCAGTTCTTGATAAACCGTTGGGTAAAGTCTCTGTTCCTGTTTGGCTTCGCTAATCATCCACGACAGTGGTATCGACCATCGTCCCCCACACGTCAACACGGTTGCGAGCAGGATCTTGACATCCAGCCAGACGGAAACGTGCCGGACATAGGCGATGTCGTAGTAGATCCATTCGTGGAAATCACCGCGCGTCCGATCCTCACTGCGGCATACTTGCCAGAGGCCGGTGATGCCGGGGCGGACCGACAGACGCGCTCGTCGCCAGGGAACGCAAATCTGATTCTCGCGAAAGGGAGATGGCCTTGGGCCGACGACACTCATGTGTCCCAGGAATACGTTGATCAACTGCGGCAACTCGTCGATATTGGTCGTGCGCAACCAGCGACCGATGTGGGTCACACGGGGATCGCTGTGCAACTTGAATTGGGGGCCATCGAGTTCGTTGTTCTTATAGAGTTGGCGTTGTTGCCGGTGCGCATCCGCAAACATGGTCCGGAACTTAAAGCAAGGGAATCCCGCCCCACCTTTTCGTTCTCTGCGGTGCGAAAACAGCACCGGCCCGCGCGACTCCAATTTGATGAGGAGAGCCACGACGAGTAGCAGAGGTGACAGGATGAGCAACCCCAGGCAAGAAAGCACGCCGTCGAGCACACGCTTGATCGCCAGTCGCACTTTTCGGTGCCGCAGAGAATCAGCTTGGGAGTCGGCGTTGCCGCTCGCCGGCTGGCGGTCGCCGGGGAGATGCACCGTGAGCGGCATTTGCCCACTTTGCGGAGTAGTACCGACGATCGAGGAGGAGCGGGGAAGCCACGCCACGCGATGCTGGAGGGTTGTGCCGGCAGCGACATGGGTTCCGGGAGTTAATATCGAGCGCGCTATGACGGCGCCTTTTTCGATGCAAGCGCCTGCTCCCACGATTGATGGGCCGATGATCGTGACATTTTCGCCGATCCGCACGTCGGCATGCACGATCACTGGGCCGATCAGCCGAGCAGACGGATGTATTCGGCAACCACTCCCCACAAACACCTCGTCATTTCGTTCAGAGAAATCGGCGTATGTATCCTGGGAAGCGTTATGTGTCAGGAATCGATCATTCAATGCCAACAATCCGGCTTCTGTTGTCACCTCCGCCAGATTGACGGATATGGGCAGATCACGGCTCAGCACGCCATGAGCTGAGAGACCGCTGCGCAGATCAGCGAGCGCTGTAAAGCGAATTTCCTGCACTGCGGGGATTGGCACAACCGACAGGAAGATGTTCGCCGTTGCAGCCTCAGGCCAGCTCACTCTGTTGTACAGCCGTTGCACGCGCTTCACGCAGCCATTGCCATCGCTCTCGATACGTTCGCGTGTACGCTCCCCGTCAGCGCCGACTGCGACGGCATGCGTCACCCCGCCATAATCAGCGACAAGGTTGACCGTTGCATTCACATCGAAGTCGCTGATCGGCCAGCGCATAGGATCGATCACGAGCAATTGGTCCGAAGGTTCATAATCACGGACAGTCGCTGCCAGCTCGGCCGGCGCGATGCTTCTGAGCCCAGTCCGCTCGTCCTTTCTAGTGCTCTGAACGCAGCGATCACCGTGTCTTTGCGCTGACATGATGAGCACACCGCTGTGATCCAAGCCGTCCAATTGACTCAAGAGATAGTCCAGCAGCGAAGACGGCCCGACAGGCAGATCCAAGACCCAAGAGCGACCAGAGCCCGATTTGTCGCAAGGTATTGGCCGATCAATCAGAAGTGGAATGATCATTTGGTGGCGCGGATACTTCACTTAGCGCTTCGCGTTCACGCGAATGCCGGTTGTTGGTTCCGTAAACATAGTCCGCGGAGTAATCCAATCTGTCTCGACCACCGATGAGCACCGTTCCGAGCAGCGCACCACCTGACGAGGTGAAATCGGCGTAAGCACGAACCACTTCATTGTGCCGACAATGTGAGGCCCGCAAGACCATAATTGTGCCATCTGCATGGTCTGCCAGAATCCGGGCGTCTGCGCAGGAGCGAAGGGGCGGGCTGTCGAGCAGTAAGACATCGTACTTCTTCTTCCAGCGAGAGAGACATTCTGAAAAGCGACCATTCGCCAGCAACTCGAAAGTGAAGTCGTCGGGTTGTCTACCGGCGACAAGCACATCGAAGTTTGGCACGTCGGTCGGGGCGATCGCGTTCATGCCGGTCGTTGCACCGGTCAGGACAGCGGCCAACCCCATCTGCGATTCGTGGCCCAATAGACGCTTCGACAGCGACGGTCTGCGAAGATCTGCCTCGATCAGGAGGACCTTCTTACCCAATTCTGCCATGCTCCGAGCCAGCAACGCTGCGACGGTACTCTTGCCGTCCCCTCTAGAGCAACTGGTCAATAGAACTACTTGCAGATCGCCGTCGTGAAGCCGGCGCCCCAGGGACGTTCTCACCATGCGTACGCTCTCAAGCAAGAGGGGATCGGCATGCAACTGGGAATCTTCAGTGACCGGCATCGCTGGGAGTTGCCCAAGGAACGGTGCGTGGATTGCTCGCTCGACGTCTTCGGCCCGAAGGATTCTAGGATCCAAGCTAGTACGCACATACCCGAGCGCGAGGCCAACTCCCATGGCAGCTACGAGTGCCATCACTGAGAAGACCACGCGGCGATCACGATAAGGCTGTGTCGGTTTCACCGCAACGGACCTCACACTGATGCGGGCTGGCGCCTTGCTCTCGAGTTCCAGCTCCTGCAGTCGCAACCAGATCTCATCACGAAGTTTCAGATCAGCCTGAAGCGCTTCGTCAGCCTCAGCAATCCTTCGCGCGATTCCTGAAGCCTCTTTTGACTGGGCACGTGGTGACGCAATTGCATTCTCGAGCTGAACGCCTGGTGCGAGAGGTATGTGCCCCGGCTGATGATCTAATTGTGCTTGTCGCTCGGCGAGGAATGTCTCGGCAAGCTCCACTTCGGCCACAAGCTCCTTGATGAGAGGATGCGATTCGCCGTATTTTCCGCGTGCCAGTCTCAGTCGCTGAATCGCTTTTGCACGGTCAACGTGAAGCAGATGCCACTGTGGATCCAGGAAATATGATTGCTCTGCGTCATCCAATTGAAGCAGATGCCGTTCTGGATCCGCCACACCCAAACGTTGTAGAAGACTCTGCTTCAGGGCACGGGCCGTTTCGATTCTCTTCTGAAAATCGTTGTGATTCTTCGTCAACAACTCCCTCCGCTCCACGTCAAAGCCACCAACCGACTCTTGGCTATACTTCACGAATTCACTGGCCACCGCATTTGCGATTGTTTCGGCATCCGAGCCGGATCGTGAGGTCACGGAGATCTGAATCAATTCAGTTCCACGGCGTGTGCTTACAGACAGACAGCTCAGGAGTCTTTCCAGGCGAGTGCGTGGCGATCTCAGTAGCGAAGTCGGTTTCTCGCGATACCAGTTCGTCTGACGAACTTTCGGCTGATCAAGCACATGTTGTAGGATGCGCGGACTACGGATCGCGGCCACCTGCGTCTTCAAGAAACCTTCATAAAACGGAACGCTCTTTTCCTCGTTCTTGAATACAAGCCGGGAGACAACCGGGGCAACGCGCACCAGGGCCGTGGCACGATATACGGGCTTGGTGAACACCCAGATGCACGGAACCGTCACGACTGCGACGACGAGGAACGCACCAAGAATCCACCACCTTTGCTCTCGTAGGGCGGCCAGCGATACTGGCGGCGAAGATGGACCGTTGTTGCCAAAACCGACGATCGTTTCTGCGCCTGATGCTTGCGGCAATTCGGGTTGTTCTAGCATTGCTCGTCACCTTTCACGTACGCTGCTGAACAGGGCCGACCGTTCTCTCTCACGGGTTCGAGTTTCCACGTCTCACCGTTCTGCTCGGCGGCTTCGATCGTCTCAGATTTCATCCTGGCTCCGGGGCTGCGTGGTCTCGTGTCATCGGCAGGGATGCTCTGCTCAAGAGAGTGCGGCCACATGCAGATGCTGTCTCGAAGCACAGCGCCGGGATCCACGCCTGAATGATCAGCGAGAATGCAGTGTTCAAGCACAGCAGCCGTACCGACGCCGCAATCGTCCCAGATCACGGAACAACTTATGACGGTGTCGCGCCCGATCATACACCGCTCACCAATCGTCGTCGGGCCGACGATGATTGCGTCAGATTCAATGATGGTGCCTGAGTCGATCAGCACGGGTCCGACGATTCGAACGCTGCGATCGACTCGGGCGGATTCATGTACGCACGCGCCGTCTACCTTAGCATAGCCCTTCGGCAAACAACCATTGGACAGGAATCTCTGCAACGCCCACATATTGGCAGCAAGATACGTTGCCGCACAACGCACGCGCGCGAACGATTCTCCGGCGACAACGTATTTCGCAATGTGCTGGCCTTGGTCGTAGAGTCTGGGTATTAGCCCTTCCTTGATGTCTTGATAGCCCAGGTCGGAAACACTTTCCAAGGCACTGCGATCCATGACGTAGATGCCCACAGGTTCGAGCGCGCCATTGGAGCAACCGTTATCCTCAACGCATTTGCTGGCCACAACGGTGACCACGGCATTTGAGCTACGGTGGGCTTCCAGCACCTCCCCGAGGTCGAGGCCGGGAAGGATCGCTCCCTCGAGCACGACGAACGTGTCGGCTTCCATGGTGCTGGCGGCGTCTCGGGCGCAACCTGCCGGCCCACGGGGCATGACATCTTCGTAATATCCCAACGGGATCCTCATCGGGCCTTCGGCTCCGAGTGTGTGACGCAAGGTGCGGCTGTTGCCGTTGGCACAGATCTGCGCCCCGTGCACGCCGCCGCGTTGAAGCCAATCCAGGATGTGCCACACCAAAGGCTTCGAGAGGATCGGCAACAGCGGTCGCCAAAAAACCTGCTCGAACTCACAGTTCCCCCAAGCGTGTGCGCCAGCCAGCACGATGCCGGCGATGTTCTCAAGGCGACTCGGCGCTTGCTGTCGGTCCGGGGATCTAGTGTCAACACCGGCCGGTGTCGTTAATTGCTGTTGCTCGTTGGTGTGCATAATCTTTCCTCCTCCTGTGACACCGCTGCTCGGTACTTCGCTCCACTCGACTGTGGCTTGGTTCGTGGGGGCGCGACTATGATTCGAGTGATCAGCTTGATGTGATCACACCACCACCGCCGACCCACAAGCGTCGTGCAAGGCTGCCTGCGATGATATCCACGGCTGACCCATCCGAGTATGGGGTCCAGGCTCCCCCGAAAGGCGTTCACGGAAAGTTGAGCGTCAAGATCGATCAAAACTCTTCCCAGCTCGCAATCAACCTCGTATTGATTGCCGTCGATCTTGTCTACGCGACAATCTTCCGCGAAGTGGAAGAACATGCTGGCGGCGTGGCGACCGTTGCCTGTCAGTTCATCTTCGATGGTCACAACCGAGGCTGCTCCATCCAACGTGACCGTCCTGCGATGCGAAACGGGCCGCGACAGCCTTCTGTAGCCGTCGTGTTGGCCAATGACCGTTCCGCCATTTTGTGAGGGTTGCCATTGAACGCATCTCGCCTTGGCGCGGGAACCCCACATGAAAGGTCCGAGCATCTCCGACTGATCCTCGTCGTCGATAACGATCGTGTTGTGCGCGCGGGTGCTCCTGAAATAATCACGCCACTGCGGATATGAAAAATAGTCATACGTGCCGGGATCAATCAGCACGTCCATTCCGAAGGCGTTGAGCGTGAAGCTGAGTGCGTCCGCATGACCGTGGGCCGCGATGGTCTCAAACCCAAGCGGCCCGCAATCAAAGGTCACCGTGATCGCCTTGTGACCATCGCGATCGCCGCTGCGCAAAACGTAGTAGCCACTCTCTTTGAAAGCCTGGGATTTGAATGCAGGGCGCTCTTGAGTTTCTTCGATTCCCTCAAAGGCGTTGGAGCTTTCCTCGCCCAGAAGCCAGGCAGACGATTCCGCATAGCCGCCGGACACTTGCTTGAAGTCGCTGCGGTTGAACAGGACCGCGCCAGTGGCCACCAAACTCCGGCTACGGTGTTCCACATCCCCCAGATCGAGCACGTAGCCATCGTCGCAGTCGCCGAACATCGGCGGGGTTTGCACCCCATCAGTAAGCGCGGCGACAAATTCGAACATCTTTTCCAGCCGTTGCCAGTATTCAGGCGGAAAGTCGCGGCCGGTGTTCCGTGCCACAAGCCCGGCGAGGAGGAAGAACTCCAGCGCGAAGAGGTGGTAGCCCATGGCCAATTCAGCGTGTCCACCATCTTCGTGCGTCTGCCGCACGATCTCCTGCAAGAGGATTTGGCGACTGCGCTCCGCCCATGAAGCCGCGCCTCTCAGGTTCGAAAAGTAGCTGCTGCCGATGAACACCCCCGCAGCTTCGCCGATCAAGTGATTGTTCGCAGACGAGTAGCGTGAGTACTTTCGCGCTATATCCCACAGGTGACGGTACACGACCGGAAGAAAACGGCAGCGGTGCTCGGATGTGAGAACACCCGAAGGGCGTATCAATTCCCAGGCCCACACCCAATTGATGAGCCGGATCGCCAGCTCCAGCGGGCTTCGCCAGTTCATCCCTCGGCCGAACGGGCACTGATCGATCCAGCGCTCCAGATCCTGAACCACTTTGTGAGCGAATCGCGTCTCACCCGTCAGGCGATAGGCACGGCCCAGGATAACCAAATGCTGATGTCGGTTCAGCTCCCACACCAGCTTGGCGTCGCCGGTGACGCGGTAGTCTCGGTAGTCGATATGCGGCGCGAAACCCATCGGTGTGGGTTTTGCGGCAGCGTATTCGTAGTTCCACTGGATCTCTCTGCCTAGGTGGTGGTTCTCAAGGTTGAAGAGTGTCAGCCGGTTTTCGCAGATCTGCTCGGCACGTGAGAGTAGCTCCTCGCGCCAGTTCTGAGGCTGGACTGGATGAGCTGGATCGAAACCAACAGGAGGAAGCTTACCCAGGACGGCTGAGCATTCGCCAGCCGGTTGGGCCTTGCCATTCATGATGTGCTGCAGGGCTGGGGGCGTTGCCCAACCGGGCAAGCAGCAGAGATCTACGAGGGTTCTCAGCTTGTTGCCCCCGCGCCAGCAGACTTCTCCCGGCGACATGGCTCGGAGCCGATGTGCATACCACCGGACAGGCTGCATCTTATCCGACCTCCTCAGTAGCCGGCACCCAGGAAAGGCGTGCAGGCAGACTCCGCCCCCGTCGGCTACACACGATTTCGTTCGTAACCGATGGCCCCCAAAGGGATTAGGGATCCTAAGCTAATCTATCGTATCCAGTAGATCTGCGTCGATCTCCAGCTCGGCCGACTGACCGAGGGTCTCCACGGCCATGTAGATCCGACAAACTCCGCGGCGCCTAAGCACCACACCTTCCAGTCCTTTGAGACAGCCACGAACAATTCGACAGCGGCTGCCTCTTTTCAAACCTGGGTACAGAGTCACCGGTTTCCCGCTCGTCGTCACACGGTGTATCTGTCGCAATTGTTCCTTGAGTCCTCGCTGGTCAAACACTTGGATCACATTTGCTGCCCGATGGGTCCCCAGCGTCTGCGAACGCTCATCACGACCACCACACATGAACAGATAACTGGGAAACAGCGGCATTTCCACGAGGATCCGTCGCCTACCGTATTGCCTCTTGACTCGCGCCAGTGGCAAGAAATACCCGATTCCCAACCCATCGAGATCAGATCCCAGCGCCTTCTCGTTCCGAGCCTTGGTATGCACGACCCACCAATTGCCGACCAAAGTGTCGATCGGACATTCCACCTCCGCCGGAGGAAGTCGATAAGTTTGTCCAACAGGGCCAAGAATAACCAACGACTCCGCCTCGTTCCTTGAGATGCCCTACGAGCCAACCCCTGACATATGGTTTCTCTCCTGTTCCGAACCTCTAGGTCAAGGGCCTCCGGATCCACAGAGAGCCTTCTGTCCGTTGAGGAAGGAGAAAGTGCCCAACACGCGACTGAGATATTGCTGAACACAATTCACGCGTGACCGCCTCGTTAGGCCTGGTCATGAATGGTCGAAGTACGCAACGCTGCTGTAGGATGTATACCTGTGAAATCGAGAGATCCCGTGATCTGCATACCTCTTCCCTCCTGCTACTCTTCTGTCCCACTCGTACTTCAACTCCTACTTCTACCGCCTACGCCGTAACATCACGGTGCAGGGGGCTTAATGTAACGAACTGTCTGAGAGCCCGATCCGTCAGCCCATTTGGATTAGGCAAAAATGTTAGAACTCTTGTAGACGGTTTGGCAAGTAGCGTCAAGAGCACTACGGGACGTCAGATTCTGTCCCTTTGCGGGCCCAGCGCGCTCATAGACTTAAGCAGAAGGGCTGCACTTAGTTACGAAACAGAAAGTGCTTATTATCACAAAACGTTCGACGCTATTTTTTTCTGGTTTCTGGAGAAGGTTTCACAGAGTACGGGTTAGAGTAATGACGGGTCAGCCGGGAAGGGCGAGATCGGCAACCGGAGACGCTGCACTGCACGGCTCTCCGGAGAAGGCCCATGACGTGGATGGCGGCGCAGGGTTATTCGCAGGGTCCCCAGCTGCCGAGCAAAATGGCTAGGTCAAAAGCCCCAACCACGCCGTCGCCATTGAAGTCGGCAGCGCAGCCGACACAGGGTCCCCAATCACCAAGTAATAAGGCGAGATCAGTTGGACCGACCCCGCCGTCGTTGTCGAGATCGGCGAGAATGCTAATGATCACGTTGAAAGCGCATTGCCCGCTGTTGTCGCAATCGTCCGTCGCCGTGCAGGTTACCGGTGTCGTGCCGGCCGGGAATGTCGAACCGCTCGGTGGATCGCAGACAACCGACGGGCTCGAATCGCAGTTGTCGGTTGCCGCGGGATCTTCATAGTTGACCACCGCCTCGCAGCTTGCTGGGGCGGAATCGATGGTGATGTCTTCCGGACAGGAATCGAGAATCGGATCGGTGACATCGTCCACTGTGATCGTTTGCGTGCATTCGACCAAGTTGCTACAGAGGTCGGTCGCACGATAGGTCCGCGTGATGGTCTCCGGGCATGCCATTCCGTCCGATACGTCACCCTGGTGCGTGATGGTCGCACCGCCGCAGACGCCGGAAGCTCTCACCGAGTGGATGTCTGCGGCAGGCACGTCTTCCGAGCACTCTGCCTCGGCATCGGCTGGACATATGATTGACAGCGGCTTATCGTCAGCGTCGATGACCCAAGTGACCGCCACATCCCACTGTCGAAAGAGCGTCAGGTTATCCAGGCGGCGCACTTCCAAAACGTAATCACCCGGTGCCAAACCGCGAATGTAGAGGTGTTCGATATTATCAACCGCGCTATCGCTGACCACGTTCCCAGTCGTAAAGTAATCCACTCCCATATCACCTAACAGCGACATTAGTTCTCCGGTCCCATCCACCGTCCAGAGCGTCAATTCGAAGTCGGCGAGCCAGAAAGTGGTGAAAGAATGGCGTACCTCACGGTGCCAGTAGGCCAGTATCGAGACTTCGTCGGCCAATTCGGTCGTGTTGAACCGCCAGTACATGCTGCTGTCCAGACCCACAGTGGCCAGATCCCATGCGGCATGAGTGATGTTTATCGACTCCGGGGGTGTATTCGCACCGTCCTGCTCGCCGCCGGTCATGATCAGATGGCTGGTGTCGATATTGACCTCGTCCACGCCAAAAATGTCATCCAGCGGCTGGTCCGTAAAGCCGCGATCAGGGCCGGACGTTTCGGGATTGTTGGTCCAACCGTCACGGTGGTTTCCACCGCCCAGCAGGATGGCTTTGATTACCTCAGAGGCTTGGGCATTGGGATTGGACGCCACAGCCACGTCGGTTACGGCGATTTCATTCATCAGCGCCACCGCCGCACTGACAATCGGTGCAGAGAAGCTGGTTTGGCCACTCGGGGCCACGATTTCGGGCTTCAATCGGCCTGGACCATCGATGCCGGGCATGGTCGCGTCTGAGGTGTGCCCGCCGCTGGTCAGACCGACGGCAAGACCGTTGTAGATATGGCTCATCAACGGAAAACTTGCTCCGCCGTTATTGACGCCGACAACCATGAGCAGATTGTCACGTTGCATCACAAAATCTGCCCGCCGCAGGACTTCGTTGTTCAAGGAGTCATTAGGAGCGCCGCCAACCCAACTGTGATTGAAGACCTTGAGGTCTGCCGGCGGGATCAGTGGCGGATTGCCCGAGCCCTGAGATACCCGGAGAAACCCAGATAGCAGCCAGTGGTTGGCATCATACAGATAGATATTCATGATATCCGGCGCAATGCTGCTGGTGTTGCCGTACATGTGGAGCGCCACCGTGGTGGCGTGGCCAGAGTTACCCGGCTCCCCACTCATGGCAAAGAAATCCTTGCCGTCAAACTGAGGGTTGCTCTGATCGGGGCCATAGCCGCCGCTGGGCGCTTCGACCTGCGAGACGATTATATTCAGACCCGTGGGAATGTTTTCCTCACCGATACGGGCGATGAGCTCATCCAAGCCCACCTGAGCAAGAACAGCTTGGGAGCAAACGAGCAAACCTGACAGAGCAGCCGCGTACAATCGTATGTTACTCACAGCTTCCGCCTCCTTGTTGCTTTGAAATGTCTCCTCGACCCGGGAAGTCGGTAGTTTAGACACATCCAGTGAAATTTTCGAGACTGGTGCTCGCCAGCCGCGCTCTTGGCCACTCCCACACCAATTGTAAGTCTCTCCCGGACAGGTACTTAGCCTGCATTCTTCGTGAGTGAATAAATGTTTGCGCGTAGAAGAGGCCTCTCGGCCTTGCATGAGAGGGTTTGTTACAGAATCCTTCACAAAAGGCAAGGAGGCCCTTCGATGACAGAGTGTAACCGCTAGCCGCTGTGGTTTTCCTGCCTTTCGTCCCCCAAGGTGGTGGCCGATTTCGACGGAGGTCAGTTGAGTTCCGTCGACGGAGCGGTGCTGCTACGCCAAGCCGATTTCCAGCTTGGACACAGGGAAGCACTGGCTGGCTGCATCTCAGATCCAAGAGACTCGAGCCGGATCCGACACGAGACCCATACCATGCTCAGCCAGCGGGACTATGGCATCGCCGTGGGGTACGAGGATTTGAACGACCACGAGATTTTGCGGGAAGATCCGCTGTTTCAATTGCTCAGTGGGCACGCTCCAGATTCGGAAGAAGCCCCGGCCTCTCCCCCGACCATGTCGACGCATCACTGTGCAAAATCGCTTACTTCTGCGGATCTTACATCACAGGTTGGCTTTGTACCACTCGATCG
Organism: Planctomycetota bacterium; assembly: GCA_022573485.1. Taxonomy (GTDB): domain Bacteria; phylum Planctomycetota; class Phycisphaerae; order UBA1845; family CAIVHJ01; genus JACZTW01. The sequence goes on along the minus strand of JACZTW010000011.1, from coordinate 9,445 downwards.
CCCGGGCCAGCCCGTCCTCGAACATCAGGTGTGGTTCGAAGCCGATTACCTCGCGGGCCAGCGTAACGTCTGCCAGAGAATGCATGACATCGCCCGCTCGCGGGGGCGTATAACGCGGCTTGAGATCCGTTCCCAGCAATTTGTTAATCGTGTTGATCACTTGATTGATGGTCACGCTCTGACCGCAGGCGACGTTGATCACTTGTCCCCGCGTGGTCTTGGCTGCGGCGGCCAGCATGTTGGCCTCAACCACGTTGTCGATGTGCGTGAAGTCTCGGGTCTGCTCGCCGTCGCCGTAGATGAGCGGCTGTTCACCCTTTAGAATCGCACTGACGAACGCAGGAATCGCCGCGGCATATTGGCTCTCGGGATCCTGGTGTGGGCCGAACACGTTGAAATAGCGCAGCGAAATCGTTTCCAGGCCGTAGGATTCATAGAATACACGAGCGTAATACTCTCCGACCAGCTTATTGAGCGCGTACGGGCTCAGCGGCGCCGGCAGCATGGTTTCGCGCTTGGGCTGTGTGGGCTGGTCGCCGTAGGCAGAACTGCTGGCTGCGTAGATGATTCGCCGGCAGCCGGCTTCTTTGGCGGCGAGGAACAATTGGAACGTGCCGTCGATATTGTTGGCATGAAATGTCTGTGGGTCTTCGACCGAGCGGGGCACCGAAGGCAGCGCGGCTTCGTGGAAGACCATTTCGACGCCGGCGCAGGCGGCCCGGCAATCCGCCTCTTGGCGGAGATCGCCCTCGATGAACTCGACGCGGTCGATGACGTCGGCCAACTTGTCCATACTGCCGGTGCTGAGATTGTCCAGTACGCGTACGCGATGACCGTCCGCGATCAGCCGTCGCACGATGTGCGAGCCAATGAATCCCGCTCCGCCGGTTACCAAATAATGCGCCATAGAAGAAACTTTGTGCGTGAGTATTTCACAACTCAACGAGCCGCGAGCTTCAGCCCGTCGCCCTTGTCAGGCTCCGGTTCATAGGATTTCCCAGTTATCAAACCTCAACTCGCTATCGTAGCCATGCGAGCCACTCGACTCAAGCGAATGAGGCCTACCTTGCATTCGTACTGAGAGAACCAGGGCCGCCCGTCGCGGCGGCCCGTTCCGTACCCACGGTGGCAAGTCGCGCACTGCACGCTGCGCTGGGAATCCACCCGCGGTGAAACGGGGTCCTGGTCAGAAACCGCCAGCGCCATCATCAGGGCGTAGAAGCTTTCAGCCGTTAGCGATCAGCAGGATGGTTGGCGGCGCGGCAAACACCCGTTTCAAGCGGGGCAGCCGCACGTGGTTCCGATGCCGGGGGTTGCCGCCATAGTGTCAGCAAACTGCCGGCAAGGGGTTTACGCCATTCTCAGCCGGCCGTCCTGTCTGCCTGTCCGTGGATATGCCGGATCAACCGAAATGAAACCGTCCCACATGCTTGATCTGCCCTGCTCCATCTTGTACGCTGGCGACCAGGCGTTTGGGTACGGGAAATCCTGGGCTCTTGGGCCCCACATCGCAATGGAGGATTGAAAGATGCACGTTCCCAGACTACTGATTGCTGTCGCCCTGATTGGTTCAACTCTGGCGATTGCTACACCGATGGCGAAGGCCGATCTCACGCTCGGGGCGACAAACCGTGGCTGGATCCGGGATTCCGATTTTCAGGCCAATGGGAGCGGCCCGGTGATGAACTACATCGTCGGGACCCTTGACACGGCGGGGGGCATCGAATTGCGAAACTGGTTCGTCTTCGATTTGACTGCCGTACCTACGCCGATCGTGAGTGCAGAGTTGCTCTTGGACAACCCGAGCATCTTCAGCGACGACGGATTCGAGGTATACCAGTTGACCTCGACAACCTCGACGCCTGCGACTCTGATCGCGGCCGGCGGCGGAGCAGGTGTGTTCGGCTCTCTGGGTACCGGAACGGTCTTCAGCACGATCACTGTTTATGATCCCGCAGATGACGGTGTGACCTTGTCGCTCGCGCTGAACGCGGCGGGTATCGCGTTTCTGAACGCGAACCTCGGGGGCTTGGTCGCATTCTCGGGTCGAGTGACCACCCTCGACGCCAGTGCCACAGAGGCTTTGTTTGGAAGTTCGGACTCCGCCGCCTTCAGTACTGACTTGCATCTGACCCCCATCCCCGCCCCCGGCGCAGCCCTGCTGGCCATGATGGGTCTGCCGCTGGTCGGCTGGTTCAAGCGGCGGTTCGCGTAGGGCACCCTCGCCCGCGCATTCGTACTACGACAACCACGGCCGCCCGTCAGGGAGGCCCTTTTCGTGCCCACGGCAACAAGTCGCGTACTGCACGCTGCGCTGGGAATCCATCCGCGGCGAACCCGGCTCGTGGTCCGAAACGGCCAGTGCTACAATCGGGGCGTAGGCTATGCGGCATCGAAGAGCAAGCATCTCGACGATGATGTCCGCACTCGGTTGAAGCGGAGCGGACGTGCCAGTAGGCTGGTTTGCACGGAGACGGCAAATGGAAAAGCTCGGGTCATGAAACTAATCAATGTCTGCGGCGCGCGTCCCAACTTCATGAAAATCGCGCCCTTGATGGAAGCTTACCGGGCATTCCCGAATATCGACCCTCTCATCATTCACACCGGCCAACACTACGATGACAATATGAGCAAGTCGTTTTTCGACGAGCTGAGCATCCCCAAGCCGGATGTCAATCTGGACGTTGGCAGCGGCTCCCACGCCCGGCAAACCGCGGAAATAATGACCCGCTTCGAGACGGTCCTGTTGGAAGAGAAGCCCGATGCCGTACTGGTCGTCGGGGACGTGAACTCGACCATCGCCTGTGTTCTGGTGGCCTGCAAACTGGGAATTGCAACGATCCACGTTGAGGCGGGGTTGCGCAGCTTCGACCGTACCATGCCGGAGGAAATCAATCGGATTCTCACCGACGCAGTCAGCGATCTTCTCTTCGTCAGCGAGCCCAGCGGCGAAGAAAACTTACGCCGTGAAGGCCTAGCTCCCGAACGCATCCACTTTGTCGGCAATGTGATGATCGACACCCTCCGCCGGCATCTGGATCGCGCCAAGCGGACGCCGGTTCACGAGCAGCTGCAAATCTGCAAGGGTCAATATGGCGTCGTCACGCTGCACCGCCCTGGTAACGTGGACTGCCGAGATACGCTCGAAGAGATCTTCGGTGCGTTCCAATCGATTCAGAAGCAACTGCCGCTTGTCTTTTGCATGCACCCGCGAACGCGTGACCAGGCGAAGCAGTCCGGCCTGCTGGGCAAACTGGAATCGTTGCCCGACATCCAGGTCATCCCGCCGCTCGGCTATTTGGATTTCCTGCACTTGATGGCGGAGGCCCGAGCCATCTTCACCGATTCCGGTGGAATCCAGGAAGAAGCGACCATTCTGGGCGTGCCTTGTTTGACGCTGCGGGAGAACACCGAGCGACCCATCACGCTCACCCACGGGACGAACAAGCTCGTTGGCGTCCGTGAATGCGACATTGTCGACGCGTTCCATCGACTGGATGACATCCGCAACCGGCCCACACGCACCCCGCCGCTTTGGGATGGGCAGGCTGCTGCCCGCATCGCCGCCATCATCGCCAGGACCTTCTCATAGGTCGAGCAAGAGGGCCGGGGAAGAACAGTCTCCCGCGGCCTTTCGCTACGAACAATCGCCGATCTGAATCGGCATCACCCGGGCGTGAAACCAGCTCTTCAGGCCCGCGAACCGCCCACAACGTCAGTGCGAAACCGGCGACCAGGAAGTGGTGAAAAACTGACCGACTTCGCAGTGCCCGTAGGTCAGTAGCGAAACTTCGTCGGCCGGGTTGGCGGTGCAGGTCCGCGCCCAGCAGCTCGAGCAAGCCAGGATCCCAGTCAAATATGGCGTCTACGGCGACGATGGGTTGCTGCGTTCCGTCGTCGGAATGGGCGGTTAGACGTAGCCATGGTCATCGTCGGCATTGCCGCATGAGTTCTTGCTCGCGTGGAGCTTGGCGAATGAGCTGGCGAGCGGGGAGCGTATCGTACAACGGCTTGGCTTGCTTAAACTTGCGATTTGAGTTACGCTTGTTCGTAGGGTTTCTTGTTCTGAAGGCTTTTTCTCACCTGGGATTCGCCCGAACAGAAACCCCCTGGAGGCGGCCAAAGGGAAATCTCGGACAACATATGCAACGCCCGCCGGCGGGCTTCTTTCGGCCGCGGACTTCCTCAGGGCTGACGGTTGAGAACTGAGCGCTTCTTGGAGATCTGGCATGTGCGGAATCATTGGATACGTCGGCACCCGACAGGCTCAGCCGATTCTCATCGAAGGCTTGAAGCGGCTGGAATACCGCGGGTATGACTCCGCCGGGATCGCCGTACTCAAGAATGGCGCCCTCGACATCGTTCGCAGCCAAGGCCGGATCTCCTCTCTGGAGGCCAAGGTCGATTGGGACGACACGCGCGGCACCGTCGGCATCGGGCACACACGCTGGGCCACGCACGGGGCGCCCAACGAGGTCAATGCCCATCCGCACCGCGACGCCTCAGGCAAGATCGCCCTCATCCACAACGGCATCATCGAGAACCACGAGACGCTGCGCAAGTATCTCGAACGTCAGGGCATCGAATGCACTTCAGACACGGATACGGAAGTGCTCACGCAGCTCATCGGCTACTTGTATAAGGGCGACCTCGAGAAGGCGGTCCGCAGCGCACTCAATGAAGTGCAGGGCACATACGGCATTGCAGTGATCTCCAGCGACGAACCGGGCCTGATCGTCGCCGCCCGCCAGGGCAGCCCGCTGATCATCGGCATCGGCAAGAACGAAAACTTCGTCGCTTCGGACGCAGCCGCCATTCTCGCGCACACTTCGCAGGTGATTTACCTTTCCGACGGCGAGATCGCCACGGTCACGCAGGATGGCCTGCGCACCACCACGCTCGACGCCATTCCCGTGACCAAGGACATCGAGGAAATCGAGTGGACGCTGGAGGAAATCGAACTCGGCGGATACGAGCACTTCATGCTCAAGGAGATCTTCGAGCAGCCCGAAGCCCTGCGCAACTGCCTGCGCGGGCGGCTCAACGTGCGCGACGGCACCATCATGCTCGGCGGAATGACGGACATCAACCGCGAACTCGTGCGGGCCAAGCGCATCATCATCACGGCTTGCGGTACCGCATGGCACGCCGCCCTGATCGGCGAGTACTTCTTCGAGGACGTCGCCAGCCTGCCGTGCGAGGTCGAATACGCCAGCGAGTTCCGCTACCGCAACCCGATTATCGAAAACGGCACCGTGGTCATCGCCATCTCGCAGAGCGGTGAAACCATCGACACGCTCGCCGCCCTGCGTGAAGCGCGGGAGAAGGGCGCTCTGGCGATGGGGATTGTGAATGTGGTCGGCTCGACCATCTCGCGCGAGACCGACGCCGGCATCTACCTGCACGTCGGCCCGGAAATCGGCGTGGCCAGCACCAAGGCCTTCATCGGGCAAGTGGCCATCCTGGCTCTGGTCGGCATCTTCCTCGGCCGGCGGCGGCACCTCTCGCAGCCGAGCGCCAAACACTTGATGCACGCCCTCGAGAACATCCCCGCCCAAATGAGCCGCGTGCTCGAATTGACCGACCAAATCCGCACCGTCGCCGAGAAGTATTACCAACGTGAAAACTGGCTGTACCTCGGCCGGGGTTACAATTATCCCGTCGCGCTCGAAGGGGCGCTCAAGATCAAGGAAATCAGCTACATCCACGCCGAGGGCATGCCCGCCGCCGAAATGAAGCACGGGCCCATCGCCCTGATCACCGACGGCATGCCGGTGGTCTTCATCGCCACGCAAGGCAGCCAGTACGACAAGATCATCGGCAACATCAACGAAGTCAAGACGCGCGGCGGCGACGTCATCGCGGTGGCCACCGAGGGCGACGAGCAAGTCCGCAAGCTCTGCGATCACGTCTTTTACGTGCCGGACTGCCCCGAGCCGCTCCAGCCGTTACTGACCACCATCCCGCTGCAATTGCTCGCCTACCACGCCGCCGTCCTGCGCGGCTGCAACGTCGACAAACCCCGCAACCTCGCCAAAAGCGTCACGGTTGAGTAGAATCGCTGACCGCTCGATTGAACCCGTATTGAGAGAGAATCGTGTACTTAATGTATGTAGACGAGAGCGGTGATGTAGGGATGGAGAACTCGCCTACTCGTTATTTCGCTTTGACTGGGCTAGTCGTTCACGAGTTACGCTGGCGAGAGTACTTGAATCAACTCATTGACTTTCGACGAAGGATGCACGAACACTTTGGTTTGAGACTTCGCGAAGAACTGCATTCGTCCCAACTGATAACACGACCGGGTGCATTGACCCGGATCAAGAGACACGATCGGCTCACGATCATCCGATTCTTCGCAAACGAATTGGCGTCGATGGGAGACTTGAATCTGATCAACATCGTCATAGACAAACAAGGTAAAACAACGGACTGTGATGTGTTCGAGATTGCTTGGCGTGCGCTCATTCAAAGGTTCGAAAACACTCTTTCACATCGCAATTTCTCCGGACCCGCCAATCCTGATGACCGGGGAGTTCTTCTTCCGGATCACACCGACGACAAGAGGCTTGTTCAGCTATTGCGCCGGATGCGCCACTTCAATCCAGTCCCGAACCAACCGCAACACGGCATGGGATATCGCAATCTGACTCTCACCAAAATTATTGAGGATCCGAACTTTCGCGATTCGAGACACTCCTATTTCATCCAGGCTGCAGACCTCGCAGCTTATCTTCTCTATCAATTTGTCGCTCCCAACGCCTACATACGGAAAAGGGGCGCCAAGAACTACCTGACGAGATTGGAACCGATCTTGTGTAAGGTCGCTTCGACGAACGACCCCTATGGGATTGTTCGTCTATAAAAAAAGGGACCTCATGGTCCCGGAGGAATCCTACTTGCCAGACCAGCCGGAGTTCAGATTCCACACTAAGTATACCACACGATCCACACGAAGCATGGGAATTCTCAACAAAATGACACGATCAGAACTCTCACTCGTGCAACGGTTTAGGACGCTGCCTGGGCACTCTGTCGGTCGAGGATATCTTCACTATGGACGACCACCAGCAATCTAGCCAGTTTGATGGAGAATGCAACGCGACGCCAACGCCGGACCTCCCGCTTCGCTGGTGGACGCCGGCGCGGTGGGCGGAGCAGGTGCTGGCCAAGCCGCTGGAACTGCTCAACGACCATGCGCATCTGGAAAAGAAGGCGGCCCGCAATGCGCTGGAGTTGTTGGACCGCTGGCCTGACCCCGTGCCGCCGCCCAAGTGGGTTCAGACCATGACCGCCATTGCCAAAGACGAGATCGAGCACTTGGCGCTGGTCACGCGTTTGATTCACGAGCGCGGCGGCAAGATGACCAAGCACCACCGCAACGATTACGCCGCCGCCCTGCGTGGCCTCGTGCGGCTGGGCCAGGGCAACTGCGACCTGCTCGACCGCCTGATGGTCTCAGCCCTCATCGAAGCCCGCTCCTGCGAGCGCTTCGCCGTGCTGGCGGAGAACTGTGCGGATGAAGAACTCGCCAAACTCTATCGCGGCCTGTGGGCCTCCGAAGCAGGCCACTATCGCGCCTTCTTCGAGCACGCCGACGACTTGCTCCCCGCCGCCGAGGTCGCGCACCGTTGGGACGAAATGCTCGATGCCGAAGCCCGCATCATCGCCGCCCAACCCCCCGGCCCCACCATGCACAGCGGTGTTTCTTGATCCCGAAGTTGGCGACGGTACGAATCCTGTTGATCCCAATCCCGTTCGACATGCAAGAAGGCTGGCCTGATGCGGGACGTTTGCTACAGACCTTTTTCGGGGCGGCGGTGCTTGTTTAGAAGTTTGGCCAGCGAGGTCCGCTGGGGGAGACCGCGCCGGGCCTCGTACAGGGCGTACCCCACAGAGTGCCAAGTCTCACCATTCGCGCCGGGAATAGGCCCCGAAGTTCGTTGAGGCCAACTCTTGTTCTGCCAGTAGTAATGGTCCGCCCAGGCGAGGATCTGTTGCACCGACAGGGGCGGGAGGTCACGGAGGTTCCGGACCTTGCGGTGCTTGGCCAGCAGGCCCGGTAGAGTCATTCCGCACCGCAGGCCCCGGGATCCGGCCATCAGGGCCGTATGCATGCCCAGCCAATTCTCGCTGGTGCCGTGAATCGGGCCGCTGTCTGGGTGAGGCCAATCGCCGGTGCGCTCATGATGCTCATCGGCCCAGCGCAGAATTTGAGGGATGCTAAGTTCCGGCAGATCAGCGGTGTTGCGCGCTCCGCGATATCTGGCCAGAAGTTGTGCCAGCGTGGCCGAAACGCGCAGGCCCCGGCTGGGCGTGCCCAGCGCCGAGGCCACACCCGCCCACGTCTCGCCGGGCGCGGCATGAACCTGCCCGGAAGTGGTCACCGGCCATTGCCCAAAACGGCGATGATGGTCGTCCGCCCAGGCGAGAATCTTCTTGATGGAGAGGGAGGGAAGATCATGCACGTTGCGCTTGCCGCGTTTCTTCCCCAACAACTGGGCCAGTGACGTCCCGCCGGGCAGCCCGCGCAGCCCCTCGCGAAGCGCGGTACTGATCGCCCCCCACGTCTCACTGGGGGCATTGTGGACCGGGCCGCTGTCCGTCGTCGGCCACGCGCCGGTGCGTTTGCGGTGTGCGTCGGCCCAGGTCAGGATTCGGCCTTTTTGAAAGGGAGGCAGGTGCTTGCCACTTCGCACGCCGCGATGCTTCGAGTACAGCCCCGCAAGCGTTAAGCCACCCGGCAGACCCCGTCGTCCCTTGTACAGCGCCTTGGATATCGAGAGCCAGGTTTCACCCGGCACCCCGTGAACAGGCCCCGCATCAGATGTGGGCCAAAATTCCTCCCGCTTCACATGCGCATCTGACCACTTCAGTATCTGCTTGATGGTCAACCGTGGGAGGTGCTTGGGATTCCGAACGCCGCGTCGCGCTCCCAGGAACCTCGCCAACGAATCTCCGCCCGGCAAGTCTCGAACGCCGTGGACTAGTGCCCCATTAATCCCGCCCCAGGTTTCGCCGTCGGCGCCCCGCACCGCACCCGACGACGCGATCGGCCACTGGCCGGTGCGCTTGTGGTGCGCGTCGGCCCATTCGAGAATGTGCGAGTAGCGCAGCGGGGGTCTGCCCTTGCGATTCCACTTCCCGCGGCGTTCCGCCAGGAGTTTGGCCAGCGACGATCCGCCTTCCAGAGCGCGCAAGCCCAATTGCAAGGCATTGTCGATTCGCTTCCAGTTCTCGCCGGGCGCCTCCCGGATCGAACCCGATTTGACCTCAGGCCATGCGCCCGTTCGGCGCCGATGTGCGTCTGACCAGGCAAGAATACGGGTGATCGAAAGGCGTTTCGCGCGGCGCTCGGCACGCACTTTGCCATGCTTGGCAAGAACCTTCGCCAGTGACGATCCGGGACGCAGGCCTCGAAAGCCCTGCCGCAACGCACCGTCGA
>JACZTW010000207.1 GCA_022573485.1 Planctomycetota bacterium | reverse complement strand
CGGTCCGCCGCGGCACGCCGTAGGCAAGTAGCGCCCCAGCGAGGTTTTGAGATAGTGCCTAAGTCGCGCAGGAGTAACGTGCCAGCCACACTGTTTGTCATGGTTCTCTCCGTGGGTGTGGAAGGCCTGCTCGCGCAGAGCGGTACGGCTGAACCACCGACATTTGGCAAACACGCGGGCCGTGCGCAAAACGAAAACGGTGCGGGCCCCGCCGGTGCCAAGGACGATTCGCTTGCATCCCGAGGGGCGCTTCCATCGCCCGATTTTCTGCCGGTGTGCCTGAAGCTGATCCGCCAGCGTCAGACAGCCCGGGCTCGGGAATTGCTCGAACCCGTAGTGGTTGATCATCCGGAGTGGGCCAAGGCGCGATTTTACCTGGGTCTGACTTATCATCGAGAGAAGCGCTACGAACGCGCTGCCGAGTTATTCAAACGCGCGCTGGAGCTGGATCCTCTGTTTCACACGCAGCGCGTCTATTACGGATGGTGCCTGTACTACCTGGGCAAGCCCGAAGCCGCGCGCGAGATGTTCGAGTCTTACCTGGAAGTCAAGCCGGACTATCCCGACGCGCTCTTCGCACTCGGCCTGATCGCCTTCGACGCCGATGAAGTCGCGTCGGCCCAGAGGCTTTTTGAAAGAGTCATCGTCCTCGCTCAAGCGAGCAACGATGCCAAGACCGAAGCGAAGGCCCGCGCCCGGCTCGCCGACGTTTTGATCCGGTTGGACAAGATAAAGCCGGCCAAGGCGCAACTCGATCGTTCGATCATGCTGAACCCCGACAATTTCGAGGTTTATTACAAACTCTCACGTGTGCTGGAACGGCTCGGAGAGCACGAGGCAGCTCAAGCTGCCCGCCTCAAGCACGACGAAGTACGTGCCCGGATCATGAAAAAGGACATTCGCCGTCGAGAGAAAGCAGGCGAATGAGGAAAGCACCAGCCTACCACTTTGTTTTCCGAATGTGGGCCGTGATTGTGATTGCGGCAGCGCCAGCGCCGGCGATCGCGGATCCGCCCCCATCGTCGATTCGCTTCGTCGAGACGACAAAGTCGTCGGGAATCGATTTCACCATGACCTGCGGCCAATCGCCCTCGCGTGAGATTATCGAGGTCGACGGCGGGGGGGTGGCGATGTTCGATTATGACAACGACGGCGATCTTGATTTGTTCTTTGCCAACGGGGCGACGATGGCGGACCCGGAGCATGGGCCCGGTTCGCGGCTGTACGCCAACAACGGCGACGGCACGTTTACCAATGTCACAGACCGCGCCGGCATCAATGTCCACCGCTGGGCCATGGGCGTGGCCGTCGGCGACTATGACGGCGACGGATTCGACGACTTGTACATCACGTGCTACGGGCCGAACATCCTGCTGCACAATGAACCGAACGGGGCCGGCGGACGGAGGTTCCGCGATGTGACTGCCAAAGCCGGCGTGGGCGACGCCCGCTGGGGCACCAGCGCCGCATTCGGCGATATCGACAACGACGGTGATTTGGACCTCTACGTGGTGAACTACCTCGATTTCGACGTGCGCAACCCGCCCGCCCGCGAAGGTAAGGAATACCGCGGCATGCCGGTGATGGCCGGACCGGCTGGAATGACGCCCCAGGCTGATGTACTTTACGAGAATCGCGGCAACGGCACCTTCGCAGACATCACGCAGGAAAGCGGCTGCACGCCGAAAGAGCCCGGCTACGGGCTCGGCGTGGTGATCCTCGATTTCGACGGGGATGGGCGGCAGGACATCTTTGTGGGAAACGACTCGACGGCGAATTTCCTGTTCCACAATCAGGGAGGCCGCAAGTTTCGCAATGCCGGCCTGATCTCCGGCGTGTCGGCCAACTACGAAGGATTCACGCAGGCGACGATGGGCATCGCCGTTGGAGATGTCGATGGCAACGGCTACGCGGATCTTTTCACGACGAACTTCGCCAGCGACACCAACACGCTGCACGTCAACCTCGGCGACGGTTTCTTCGAGGACCGCACCAGCCAGTACGGCCTGGCGATGATCAGCAGGCCTTATTTGTCGTGGGGCGCGGGTTTCTACGATTTCGACTCGGACGGCGATGAAGATTTGTTCGTTGCCAGCGGGCATGTCTACGCTGGTGCAACCAAGCACAAGCTGGACGCGGGTTACCAGCAGCCGCCGCTGCTGTTTGAACGCGGCGAGCGCCGCTTTGGACTCAACAAAGAAGCCGGCGGGATGTTCAAGAGCCGGTACTCCGGCCGGGCGACCGCATTCGGCGACATTGATGATGATGGCGACGTGGATGTGGTAATGACGACGCTGAACGGGCCGGTACGCATCTTCCGCAACGATTCCCCGCGGGCCACGCCTGCTGGTGAGCGCCGGAGCATTGTCGTGGTCGAGCTTCGTGGGCCTCGCGGGAATCCGCGCGGCCTGGGCAGCATGATCGAACTGATCGCCGACGGGAACGGCTCAGCGGCAGACGTCACCGGGCAGCGCCGCTGGATCCACGGCGGCAGTTTTCAATCCTGCGACGCACCTCACGCCTACTTTGGCCTGGGCAACTTGCCCCCGGATACGAAGCTCACCGTTCGCGTCACTTGGCCCGACGGGAAAACCACTCAGCACCTCGGCGTGTCACCGAACCACTGGGTCGTGATTCCGCATTCGGGCAGCGGACTGAAATCGACTGCAATCAGCAGACGCAGCGACGAAAGCAAGCCGTAGAATGATATCTCGAAACCTCGTTGGGATGCGACTGGTTCATCCGCAGTGAGTCGGTGGTGTGAGTATGTGTTTCGCGGCCGCGCAGCGCGTAGATGCCAGCCCCGTAGGGGCCTAATGAAAATAGCCCAGTCCCGGCGCGCCGGGGCTGGGACGAAAGAGTGCTGTTGAGCCAACAAGTCCCGTCGGGACGACTGAAGTGAAGTCGGCGAATGTTTCTGTGGTCGAGTGCCTCAGCCGTCCCTACGGGACTATATTGCGGGCTTGGATTCGGAACCCAGCGATGAATCGCTGGGCTATTCTCAAATGTCCCTACGGGACACGAATGTTCCTATGCGCATGTCTCTACGGGAAACGCATGTTCCTATGCAAATGTTTCTACGGGACACGCATGTTCCTACGCGAATGGCCCTACGTGACACCCAGATGCTAAACAAATACTGGCCCGAAGGGCACGCTATTGCGGGCCGGCGCTGAGCACTTCGGCGGGGACGCCTTCGAACTTCTTGAAGTTCTCTTTGAAGCGCTCTGCCAGTTCCTTGTTCTTGGCTTGATAGGCGGCTTTGTCGTTCCAGGTGTTCTGCGGAACGAGCACCTCGGCGGGCACGTCTGGGCAGCTCTTGGGAATCTTCAGGCCGAAGACGGGGCCGGTGGTGTATTCGACGTTGTCCAGCGCTCCGCCGAGGGCCGCGTTGAGCAGGACCCGGGTGTGCGGCAGGCTCATGCGCTGGCCGACGCCGTAAGGGCCGCCGGTCCAGCCGGTGTTGACCAGCCAGCAGCGGGCGCCGTGCTGCTTGAGGCGGTCGGCCAACATGCGGGCGTAGGTCATCGGTTTTTGCGTGAAAAACGGGGCGCCGAAGAGCGAGCTGAACGTCGCCTGCGGTTCGGTAATGCCGGCTTCAGTGCCGGCGACCTTGGCGGTATAGCCGGACAGGAAGTGGTACATGGCCTGCTCTTCAGTCAGCCGCGAGATCGGCGGCAACACGCCGAATGCGTCGCAAGTCAAAAAGACCACGTTCTTCGGGTGTCCGCCGATGCTGGGCGTGACGATGTTGTCGATGTACTCAAGCGGATAGCCGGCCCGCGTGTTTTCAGTACGCGAGTCGTCGTCGTAGTCGGGCAGGCGCGTCACTGGATCGATGATGACGTTTTCCAAAACACTGCCGAACTTCAGCGCCCGGTAGATCTGCGGCTCGGTCTCTTCGGACAGCTTGATGCACTTGGCATAGCAGCCGCCCTCGAAGTTGAATATGCCGGTCGGGCTCCAGCCGTGCTCGTCGTCGCCGATCAACCTTCGCTTCGGATCGGCGGACAAAGTGGTCTTGCCCGTGCCGCTCAGTCCGAAGAATAGAGCCGTGTCGCCATCGGAGCCCACGTTGGCGCTGCAATGCATGGGCAGCACGTCGCGCTGCGGCAAGAGGTGATTCATAATGGTGAAGACGCTCTTCTTGATCTCGCCGGCGTAGTGCAACCCGCCGAGGAGGATCATGTGCTGCTCGAAATCGATGATGACGAACGCTTCGGAGTGGGTACCGTGTTGCACTGGGTCGGCCTGAAAGCTCGGCAGGCCGAGAATCGTGAAATCGGGAACATGGTTGCCGGTGGTGCCGACCGGCGGGCGCACAAACATGGTCCGTGCGAAGAGGCTGTGCCAGGCATACTCGGTGATCACGCGGATGGGCAGGCGATAATCCGGGTCGGCCCCCGCAAAACAATCCTGCACGTAAACATGTTTGCCGGCCAGAGAGGCGATCATGTCCTTGCGGAGCTTGTCGAAACGCGCGCGCTCGATGGGCACATTGATCTTGCCCCAGTTGACCAGTTCTTGCGAGGGCGTGGACTTCACAAGGAACTTATCGTTGGGCGATCGGCCGGTGCGGCTGCCGGTCTCGGCGACCAGCGCGCCGTTGGCGGCCAATTGGCCCTCGCCGAGGCGTACGGCGTGCTCTACCAACTCGGCGGATCCCAGGTTCCAGTATGCGGTGCCGACATTGCTCAAACCATGTTCATCGATACCATAGCTGCTCGGAGAGAAACCTTTAGTTTCCACGGCGGTCCCCTTGCTCCCTGAAGTTGTGGCTGTTTGCGTGTTTTGCAAATCGATTCTCCGCCTCGACGGTTCGTTTTGGAATCCTGGCATTTGGCCCTTCAACAAGTTTACTCGGCCGATGCCCCGCCGCAAGCCATGCCTTTCCGCTCTTGACAAGCGAGACGCTCACGTATAATTACTCCGAAGTCGCCGAATATCGAGCGGCAAGGGTGATTCCAACCATCTATTTGACCATGAAACAGGTCGATCGACAGACATGATAGAAGTCCGGAATCTGACCAAATGGTTCGGCCCCGTCCTCGCGGTCAAAGATATCAGCTTTGACGTGGCTGAAGGGCAAATTGTGGGGTTTTTAGGCCCTAACGGGGCCGGCAAGTCCACCACCCTGCGAATCCTCACAGGCTACCACGCTGCCAACAGCGGCTCCGCGCGGGTCGCGGGGTTCGATGTTTTCACTGAGTCCATGAAGGTCCGGCAGCACATTGGGTATCTGCCCGAATCGACGCCGATGTACCCGGAGATGCGCGTGCGGGAGTTTCTGAAGTTCCGGGCCAAGCTGAAAGGCGTGCCTCGGGCAGAAATTGCCAAGCGAATCGAATATGTCTCCGGAGAGTGCTGGCTGGAGGAATTCATTGACCGCCCGATCGGGCAACTATCCAAGGGCATGAAGCAACGAGTGGGCTTGGCCGACGCGCTGATCAATGATCCCAAAGTCCTGTTTCTGGATGAGCCGACCATCGGGCTGGACCCCACGCAGATCCGCCAGACGCGGAATCTGATCTCCAAGCTGGGCGAACGGCACACTGTGATGCTCAGTTCGCACATCCTCTCGGAAGTCGAGGCGATTTGCTCGGACGTGATCATTATTGCTCGCGGCGAAGTGGTGGCTAAGGGCTCGCCGAGCGAGTTGCGCGCCAAGATCAGCGAGTCGTCGCGGCTCATCTCAGAAATCAAAGGAGCGGACGGCGAGGTGGCCGCTGCGGTCAAGGGCTTGGCCGGCGTGCGCCGAGTCGAGTCGCAGAGCACCGACGGCTGGTGTCGCTTGAGCATTGACACGGCTCCCGGATCCGACATACGACCCTTGGTGGCTAAGCTGGCCGCTGATAAGGGCTGGGAATTGCGTGAGATTCGACATGAAGTTGCGAGCTTGGAAGACTTCTTCATAAAAATTGTGGCGGAGCAGAGTCGGGCGTGAGCGCGCTGACGATTAGGCGTGTAGGCGCGTGGGCGTGGATCGACGGTTTTTCGTGGGAGTATTGATCGTGCGAGGCGCACTTACCATTACGCAACGCGAGTTGTTGGCGTTCTTTTGTTCGCCGATTGCTTATGTCGTGCTGGTGGTTTTCCTGGCGCTCAACGGCTACTTCTTCAGCTTCATCAATTTGACCTCCGGCGAGGAAGCGTCGCTGCGGTTTTTGTTCGGGCGCTTCATGCCGCTGGTGTTGCTGTTTATCATGCCCATGCTGACCATGCGGCTGATGAGTGAGGAATTCCGGCAGGGCACGATCGAGTCGCTCATGACCGCGCCGGTCAGCGACGCCGCCGTCATCGTGGGCAAGTTTCTGGGAACGTTCATCTTCTACGGTCTGCTGCTGGCGACCACGCTGGTGTACGTGTTGGCCGTCTCGATGTTCGGCGATCCGGATATCGGCGCCCTGGTTGCGGGTTACATTGGCCTGCTTTTGATGGGCGGGCTGTACATCGCGGTCGGGCTGTTCTTCTCGACGTGTACGAGCAATCAAATCATCGCGGTGCTGACCAGCTTTTCGGTGCTGGCCGTGCTGGCCGTGCTGATTGATCGATTCGCTTCTCATGTGGAGGGCTGGTTGCGGGTGGTGCTGCAGCACATCTCCGTCGGCCATCAATTCTCGGAATTCGTGCAGGGGGCGATCAATCTGAACAATGTTCTGTTCTTCGTGACCTCCACGGTTTTCCTGTTGTTTATATCCGTGAAAGTACTGGAGTCGCGGCGATGGCGGTAGAAAAGAGCAAGCAGACAGCCGCGACGAGCGGCGCCCAGGCCCCGATGCAGTTCGCCGGGCGGCGCTGGACCGTCGGCACGATGGTAACGGTGAGCATCATCTTCGCGGCGGGCCTGATGATCCTCGTGCAGTTCATGGCCTTTCGCGCCCAAAGACCGCTGAAATGGGATTTGACGTCCAGCGGCATCAACTCGCTGAACGTCGGCACG
>JACZTW010000206.1 GCA_022573485.1 Planctomycetota bacterium | reverse complement strand
TATGCTCTCGCTCTGGGAGGTATCTGCCCTACGGTTGACCAAGTTCGACAGCTGGTCCGTGAAGATAAGATCCCAGTTGCAATGGTGCTTAAGAAACCGGAAGCTGCGAAGGCAACCTACAAGTGTCTAATTGGCGATTGGTCTCTGAACGTCTTCGGTTGGAAGCTATGCCACATAGAGCCGGTGAGATTTCGTTCCAAGATCGACATCACGGCGACCCCGATTGAGGATTTTAAGGCTCACTTTGTGAGATTCATGTCACCATCTAATATGTTCTTGGTTCCTAAAGCATGGTCAGGTCTTGGAGAACTTCCCGAGATGATTGAGTCGGCAAAGGCTGCCGATGCATTTTAACATTCTCTCCTAATTTCTTAGAGCTAACTTTATTCCTTAGTGCACCGCGCCGACGCCGAACATGTCGGCGGTGTCCTGGTAGGTTTCCGAGAGTGTGGGGTGCGGGTGGATGGTGGCGGCGATGTCTTCGGCGGTGGCGCCCATTTCGATGGCCAGCGCCGCTTCGGCGATCATCTCGCCGGCGTGCGCGCCGGTGATGCCCACGCCGAGCACGCGGCCGGTGTCGGCGTCGCAAATCATCTTGGTCAGGCCGTTGGTCCGCAGCATCGACACGGCCCGGCCGGAGCCGCCCCAGGGCATTTTCTTGACCTTGATGTTTAGCTTCTGAGCCTTCGCTTCGGTCTCGGTCAGGCCGGCCCAGGCGATTTCCGGGTCGGTAAAGACGACGGCCGGGATGCAGACGTTGTCGAACTCCGCGCTGCCGCCGGCCAACACGTCGGCGACGACCTTGCCCTCGCGGATCGCCTTGTGGGCCAGCAACGGATTGCCGACCGCGTCGCCGATGGCGAAAATGCGCTTGTCGGCGGTGCGCATTTGGCTATCCACCTCAATAAAGCCCTGCTCGTTGACCTTCACGGAGGTATGCTCCAGGCCCAGCCCGTCGGTGTTCGGTCGTCGGCCGACGCTGACCAGCACGCGATCAAAGGTCGTGTTCGTCGGAGCGCCGTCGCCCTCGAAATCGACCTTCAGCCCGTCGCCCGACTCGCTGACCTTGACGACTTTCGTCTTGACGTAGATGCCGCCGGTGAACTGCTCCTTGAGCCGCCGGTTCAATGGGCGGGCCAGATCGGGATCGACGCCGGTCATGATTTGGTCGAGCATTTCGACGACGGTGATCTCGCTGCCCAGTGCGGCATAGACCTGGCCCAGTTCCAGGCCGATGTAGCCGCCGCCGATGATGAGCAGCTTCTTTGGGATCTCTTCGAGTTCGAGGGCGCCGGTGGAATCCATGACGCGGGGGCTGTCGATGCTGATGCCGGGGACGGCGATCGGCCTACTGCCGGTGGCGATGACGGCGCGGCGGAACTTGATGCGGTCAATCTCACCGCCGTGCAAGCGAAGCTGCTTCGAGCCTTCAAGCTCCGCTCGGCCCGTAAGAACTTCGACCTTGGCGTTTTTGCAAAGCCCCGCGATACCGCCGGTGAGTTTGTCGATCACGCCGGACTTGTGGGCCCGCATGGCACTGAGATTGATCTTCGGCGGAGCGAACTCCAGGCCCTTGGGCCCGGCGGTTTCGGCGAGGTGCATGATCTCCGCGACGTGCAGCAGGGCCTTGGACGGAATACACCCGACCCGCAGACACACGCCGCCGAGCTGGGCATTGTCGTCGATGAGGGTGACCTTTTGGCCCTGGGCGGCAGCGCGCAGCGCCGCGGTATAGCCGCCCGGCCCACCGCCGATGACGACCAAGTCCGCTTCCTGAGTGAATTCGCCGACAACCATACGGTTCCTCTATCAAAGACGCGACCGTAAGGGAGCGGTTACGTTGCATGCACTCCCTTACGGTCGTGCCTCTGTTTGTTAGTCTTCCAACAGCAATCGGCCGGGGACTTCGAGGTAGCTCTTGATCTCGCCTACGAAGCGTGCAGCGTCGGCGCCGTCGGTGGCGCGATGGTCGAACGACAAGTTGAGCGGCAGCGTATAGCGCGCCACTACTTCGCCATTGACGACCACTGCTTTCATCTCGGCCTTGCCCAGGCCCAAGATCGCCACCTCCGGATAATTGATGATCGGCGTGGACACAATCCCGCCGAGCGAGCCGATGTTCGTAATCGTGAACGAGCCGCCGCGCAGCTCGTCGATCTTGAAATTCGACTCGCGGATCTTCGCGCCGATCTCGATGAGTTCGGTCGCCAGAGCGCGGATCGACTTGCGATCCACGTCGCGGATCACCGGCACAATCAGCCCGCGCGGCGTGTCCACGGCAATGCCGTAGTGGAAGTAGTCCTTGTATATCATTTCGTTGCGGGCGTGGTCGAAGCTGGCATTGAACATGGGGTAGCGCCGCATGGCAGCGTGTACGGCCTTGATGACGAACGGCAGCAGCGTCAACTTCGGATCGCTCTCTTGCTTGCGGAGGTTGTGGTCTTTGCGGAGTTGCTCGAGCATCTCCACGTCGGCGAGGTCGTGGTGCATGACATGCACGTTCATCGCTTCGGAGCGGGCCATGTGATTGGAGATGGTCTTGCGAATCTGTGAAATCGGCTCGCGACGAATCGGGCCCCACTTACTGAAGTCCGGCAGTTCGCTGTCCGGCGCCATGCTCACGGCCGGCGCCGGTGTCGCCGCTTGCGCCCCGGCCCGTTCGGCCGGCGCAGCCCGTTCGGCCGGCGCAGCCGGCTTGCCCGATGCCGCGCCGTCAAGATCAGCCTGCGTCACTCTGCCGCCCGGTCCCGTTCCCTGCATGGCAGCCAAATCAATGCCGAGTTCCTTCGCTCTTCGTCGCACCGCCGGCGAAGCAGCGACTTTGGCGGGTCTGCCGGCTTTGGCCGGCGAAGCCGCGTCGGCGGGTGCGGCGCCGGCAGTTCGTGCGGCGGGCGCTGCGGCTTGCGGCTGTGCCGTTTGCGGCGGTGCTGCTTTCGGGGGTCCCTTGGACGCCGCTGCCGCCGCGGCCGGCGCTGCCTCGGCGTCGTTTCCGAAAGTGACCATCACGTCGCCGACGTTGACGGTCTGGCCAGCCTGCACGTGAATGCTCACGATCTTGCCCGCCAGCGGCGACGGAATCTCGACGGCAGCTTTGTCCGTCTCGACTTCCATCAACGGCTGGTCTTCCTGAACGACATCGCCCTCATGCACGAGGATGCTGACGATCTGGGCTTCGTGAATGCCTTCTCCCAAATCCGGGAGGATGAATTGCTCTGCCATCTGGCCTGCTCCCGCTTAATACTCCATGACCTGCATGGCGGCACTGGCGATGCGGTCCGCGTCGGGCAGGTAAATCTGCTCGCAGGCAAAGTACGGAAAGTGAATGTCGTAACTGGTCAGACGCTTGATCGGCGCTTCCAGATGGCCGAACGCCTTTTCATTCAACCGAGCAATGACTTCCGACGCGATGCCGCAGGTGCGGTTGCCCTCGTTGATCACTGCCGCGCGCCCGGTCTTGATGACCGACTCGACCAGCGTGGCGTCGTCCATCGGCGAAACGGTCAGCAAGTCGATGACTTCGGCGTTGACGCCGTGCAGGTCGGCGAGATCCTCTGCGGCTTCGAGCGTCGGCCTCATTTGCGCCCCGTAGGAAATCAGTGTGATGTCCGAACCCTCGCGCACGACCTCGGCTTTGCCGATCTCCATGACTTCCGGCTCGTCGGGCACTTCCTCTTTGAAGGCACGGTACAGCGCCTTGGGCTCGTAGAAGATCACTGGGTCGGGATCCTCGATGGCGGCGCTCAGCAGCGCCCGGGCGTTGCGCGGGCCGGATGGAATCACGACCTTCAGCCCCGGAATATGCGCCCAGAAGGCCTCTTTGCTCTCGCTGTGATGCTCGACCGCACGAATCCCCCCGCCGCACGGCATACGCAGGACCATCGGCACGGTGTAGCGCCCACGCGTGCGATTGCGAAAGCGGGCCATGTGCTGCTCGATCTGGTGAAAACCCTGATACGAGAAACCGGAGAACTGTATTTCTGCCACGGGCTTCAGTCCATAGAGCGCCATGCCGATGCTGGTGCCGATGATACCGGACTCCGCCAAAGGCGAATCGAGCACGCGCTGGTCGCCGTACTTCGCCAGCAACCCTTCGGTCACGCGAAACACGCCTTCGTCCAGGCCCACATCCTGGCCGCAGATGATCACGCGATCATCCGCCTCCATTGCCTGATGCAGCGCCAAGTTGAGCGCCTTGACCATTGTCAGTTCTGCCATGCCGTTCCTCAATGCACGGGTTGATTGTCGTTCACGCCGATGGACGACAGGAACTCGTCCTTTTGTTCCTGCAGTTCCGGAGTGATCGTTGCGAACGTATAATCGAAGATCTTCTCCGGCTGCGGCACGCACAACTTCTCAAACTCTTCCACGCCGCGCCGAACTTCTTGTTCCACATTCTTGCGGGTGTCCTGAATCGATGCTTGATTCAACACGCCTTTGTTCATCAAATATTTCTCAAACCGCAGAATGGGGCATTTCTTCTCCCACTCCCTGACTTCCTCATCCGAGCGGTACTTCTTGGGATCGTCCGCCGTGGTGTGCATCTCCATGCGATAAGTGTAGGCCTCGATCAGCGTCGGCCCGCCTCCATCCCGGGCTTTGTCGACCGCAGCCTGGGTGGCAACGATCATCGCCAGAATGTCGTTGCCGTCGACTTTGACTCCGTCATACCCGAAGGCGATGGCCTTTTGAGCGATCGTCTCGGCACGCGTCTGCTTGGCACGCGGCAGCGAAATGGCATATTGGTTGTTCTCGCAGATGAACACGACCGGCGCACCATAGACCCCCGCGAAGTTGAAGGCTTCGAGCACGTCGCCTTCGGAGGTCGCGCCATCGCCGAAGGCAGTCAGCACGACGTTCTTTTCGTTCCGGAGGTTCATGCCCATGCCGATTCCGGTAGCGAGGATGGGGTGCGATCCGACCGGAATCGCGATCGGCAGATCGTTGACTCCTTCCGGCGGACGGGCGCCCAGCTCATAGCCGTTCCAGAACAGCAGCACTTGGGCAATCGACCATCCACGCCAGATTTGCGCACCCGGGGCGCGATACGACGGCACCACCCAATCATCCTTCTGGATCGGCTGAATGTAGCCGATTTGCGTGGCTTCCTGGCCGCGACACGGTGCGAAAGTGCCGAGTTTGCCCTGGCGCTGCATGCGGATCATGCGCTCGTCGAGCACGCGCGTGAGCACCATGAAGCGGTAGAGTTTGAGCAACTCGTCGTTGTCGATCTGAGGCTCGAGCGCGGCGTCGGCGTTGCCGTCCACGTCGAGGATGGACAGCTCGGTGACTTGATTCGAGAGCTTCAATGTCGATTTCGGCACGGTCACTACCTCAATTGGCTCGCTTCAGTCATGCAGAATGCGGCGAAGCCTGTCGCAGGGGTTTACGACCGACTCACTCAATCGCCGGACCCGCGTTTTATAGCATAAAACGCCCGGCTTCTCCAGTACCGCGCAGGTGCCTGCTAACCCGGATTTCTCGCCACGAAGGCACCAAGACACGAAGGGAAGTATTGAAGAATGAAGATTGGAGAATGCAGAATGAGGAATGGAGAATTGAGAAGCAATGGCACAATTCCGAGCCGTTCGCAGAATATGGAAGCAGTTTCTCCATTTTCCATTTTCCATTCTCAATTCTTGGTGCCTCCTTCAGGCTCCCTCATTGGTCGCCTTCAGCTTCGTGGCAAGAACACCGTGAGAAATGCGAGCTAAATGGCCTTTATGTGCTCGAAGGAATTGCGGCAGGCGGTGCAGTAGTAAATCATCCGGCAGCGCGTCGGGCCGAACGGACTGTCCAGGCGCGTGTCTTGAGAGTTGCAGAACGGGCAGGCGACTGCTTCGTCGCGCGCCCGATTGAGCTGCACAAACTTGCTGCCCGGCACGGTCACGCCGTGCGCGCGGAGCCGCTCCCTGCCGGCGGGCGTGATGCGATCGGCCCGCCAGGGCGGGTCGAAAATATGCTCAATTTCGACTGCGTGGACTTCCGGCAGTGCGCCGACGGACTGGACAATCTGCTCGTCGATCATTTGCAGCGCCGGGCAACCCGTAAAAGTGGGCGTGACGAAAATACGCGCCTTGCCGCCGCTGACTTCGACGCGTTCGATGATGCCCAAGTCAACGATGCTGATCGGCATCTCGGGATCGTCGATTTCAGCGAGGATCGTCCAGATGCGTTGCTCAGCCGTGGATTGCGATGTCGGATCCTGCATGACCCGATTATAGCAAATACTGCCAAACGGCAAGCCATCGGAAGCGTCGCTCGCAGTGGCTTGGCCGTTTGGCAGCCCGTGTGATTCGTAAAAGCACCGGCAGCAAGCTGCCAGCAAGCTGCCAGTGGAACCCCTGCGAGAAACCCGGGTTCGGCGGAGGAGGCATCCAACTTGTTCACTTCAAGTGCTCTTGCCCGCCGAAGTCCTGTAGAGGTCTCGCAAGGCTGAAGCCAGGTCCGCAAACGTGAAGTCGAATCCTTCATCGCGCAAGCGGCGTGAAACACAGTAGCGGCCGTACAATGCCAGTTCCGGGTCCGTGCGCATGACCAGCGGCGCGCCAAGCCGCACCATCCAGCTTGTCGTCGGCAACCCAAACGGCACCCGAAGAGCCCGCCTCAATTCACCCATGAACTCCGCATTGGAGACTGGCTTGGGCGCGGTCGCCAGATAGGCACCGTTCATTTCATCGCACGAAATGGCGCGGGCAAAAAGCCGATTCATATCACATTCATGGATCCAACTCATACCTTGTCGTCCATGTCCCACTTTACCGCCCAGACCCCAACGAACCAGTTTGGCAAGACGGGGCAATGCACCGCCGTTGCGTCCCAGTACAAAACTCGTCCGCAAGATCACCTGTCGCATGTCAGGAAGAACTGCCCGCCCATACGCTTCTTCCCACGCCCGGCCCACGGAAGGTGCCAAGCCATAGCCGAATGCTGCGTCTTCGTCGCAAACGACCTCGGGCGGGTCACCGTAGCGGTGCGCGGTTGACATTTGAACCCACACGGGCGGCGGCGACTGAACGCCGCGTAGGGCCTCACCAAGCACAT
>JACZTW010000205.1 GCA_022573485.1 Planctomycetota bacterium | reverse complement strand
GCAGTGCGGCTTTGAGGAGTTTGCCGTTTCCGGGCGCCGCCGGCAGCCACTTGCGTAAACCGTCGAATGCCGCTTTGCGGGCGTCTTCGTGCTGCGCGCGGTCCAGAGATCGCACGAGGTCTGCGTAGCTCTCCGTCACCGCGAGCGTTCGCACCGCGAACTCGGAGACCCGCGCACGGCGGTCTTTGACGATGGCGGTGACGTTGTCCAGCATCGATATCCGGACAGTACCGGCGGGACCTGGGTCGCCGATTTCGAATTCCTTGATATAAAGCAGTCCGTCCCGTCGCGTTTGTTCGCCCGGAACGCGGCCGGCCGGCGTCAGCCACGACGGCATTGCCGATTGCGTGACCGAGACCTTTGACCGGTCGCCCGGCGAGAGAGACAATCGGCCGCATTCTTTTCCGCGCCCAGTGACGACAATCACATCTCCCTTTTGATTGGGATTGGCGACGCGCACCGAACCGGAAGCGGCAAACAATTCCCCGGTATACGTTTCCTTGCCGAGCGAGACTTCAAACCCGTTGCTGGCGTTCGGCCGGATCGTGATCCCGCACACCGTTTTTCGCGTCAACAGATCGATCCGCCACACTTCTCCACGCACCTGCAGCTCCAGTGTGGCCCCCTCGACTTCTTCCGGTTTGGGCTCTGAGTCACAGCGGATGATGACTCGCCCGTGAAGGATTTCGAATCCGAACTTCGCCGCGGCTGAAGGGGGCAGCGAACGGACTGAAGTTCCCGGCAGCAATGTGACGCGACAACGTCCGCTGCCGACGTCGAGCGTGGCATCGAACGGTTCCGGAGAAGCGATACGGTCGTTCGGCTTCACAACGCCCTGAGATTGTACGACGAACCAGTCTTTGTGTTTCGCGCTGTGCCGGAAAAGAAGTCCGTGACGGACGGGCGAAACGTATTTGATAAGAGGCGCCGGGCCGGCGATGATTTTCGGCTTCCGCTTGCCGGCGTTCTTGGGCGGGATGCTCTGCTTCGTCGGCTTCTTGGCGGCGACTTTCGCGGTTCCGGGCGTCTTCGCGTCCGGCAGTTTGACCGGGGGTTCCTTGCCGATGATCTTTGCCTGTTTCGCCGATTTTCCGCCGGCCCCTTCGCCGGCGTCCAGGGGTGGCTTTCGATCTTCAAACGGCGGAAAAGCACCGCCCGTTTTTCGTGGAATGGACGGCTTTGCCGATTTACTTGCATTCGCGGCGCTCTTGCTTGCGGTCGTTTTCGAGGCCGGAGATGTCTTATTCGGCTGGTTGAGCGCCAATTGGTTGCCCGGTTGCGTCGTCTTGGTCTCCGCGTGCTGCGTCGATGATGAACCGCCGTTGAACAGTGCGCGAATCAGCCCTTCATCGGTGACGATCAGGCAGTCGTGCTTTGCGGCGAGGTCGATGATGAACTCCAACTCTTCGCGGTCAAACACCTTGCCCGTCGGGTTTGACGGCGTACACACCAGCAGCATCTTGGTGTTGCCATCAACAGCCCGTGACAATTCATCTCGATCGAATTGCCACTGCGGCGGCTGCATCTCGACGAACCGCGTTTCGTTGCCGAGTAATTTGATGAAGTTCGTGTGATAAGAATAGTAGGGTGAGAACGTGACGACGTTGTCACCGGGGTCCAGCGTCGCCTCGCACAGGCTCGCGAACGCACCGGCCGATCCGATGGTCACCGCGATTTCCGTTTCCGGGTCGGCGGTGATGTGGTTGAACTTCTTCAGCTTTTCGGCGATGGCCTCGCGGACCGAGTGAATCCCCTGCATGTGCGTGTACATGGACTTGTCGTCGTCGATGGCCTGCTTGGCGGCCTGTTTGAGGGCGTCCGGGGCGGGTTGATCGCATACTCCCTGCGACAAATTGACGCCGCCGATCCGCTGCACCCAGGCTGAGTACTTGCGGATGGCCGATTGTTGCTGATCCAGAATACGTCGCGATAGAAACCGTGACATCAATCGTCTCCTCCTTATCTCTGGACTTACGGCATAGCACAGTTGCGGGCAGAATTCAAACGTGCGAAGGAGCACCAACCCCGGCTTGTCGCCCTGTTGAATTCCAGATAGTGTATGTCCGAATGGAGGCAACGAATATGCGGCCCGTAGAACCTCGAACCAGTCTGTTGGGATTGCTCGCGTTTTTCCCCCTGTTTTGGGGCTGTGTGACGGGCGTGCCGTCTGGTTTCTTACTCACAGAAGATAACTACGCGAGTGTCCGCGAGCAGGTACTCCCTGAGCAGTCTGAGTTAGCCTGGATGCAGATCCCGTGGCGGCCCAGTTTCCACGAAGGCGTTGCCGAAGCTCAGGTGCAAGGCAAGCCCGTGCTGCTGTGGGTCATGAACGGCCATCCGCTGGGATGCACGTGAGGCAACGGCGTTGCGGGCCGGCGGTCCGTTTGGTCTGATCCTCGGCTGATCGCGCTGGCTGGCGAGTTCGTGCCTGCTGCGGATGAAGTCTGGCGACTTCAACGCGGCACGGACCGCGAATGTCGATTCTTTCAAGCGATGGCCGACAAAGGCCACTACGGGGGTGGGCAGGGCACGCGCCAGGGCATTTATGTGTGCAGTTCCTCCGGCGACTTCCTGTCTTCGATCAATTCCTTGAATCCCGATGCGGTCATCACGACACTGGAGACCGCTCTGCGCAAGTGGCAACAACTCCCGGAGAGAGTGAGGCGGCGAGGGAGCGCGGCGAATCCCACGCCCGCCCATCGCTGGGAGACCAGTTACCCGGACCACGGCTTGGTGCTTGTTTCGGTGAACAGGGACTTGGTCGCCGAGCAGGGCGATGTTCGACGGACCGGCGATCGTTGGAATCGCGACCATGTGTGGTTCAGCGCTGAGGAAGCGCGGGGCTGGTTGCCGACGGATTTGAAAACTGGGGCGGTCCACGTGGTGCCTGCCGCGCTCGCACAGCGTCTGGCCCGGTTTCATCTTATCGACAATGTCCGAGGCCAAACCCTGCCGTTTGCCGTGGAAGAAGTGCGGGGCTCGGAGATCCAGACGGAGGTTCTGGAGCGTCGAGGCCAGTTGGTGCGCTTGCGGATCAGCGGTGCGACAAAGGCGGTGGCCGAGGGCCCCTGGCTGATGGGCGAGAACGACTGGAAACCGCCGCGAGAATTCCCGCGCTCCATGGCCACACAGTTGCTCGGTTACGCCAGCTATGACCTCGACCGCGGAGTGTTCACTGCATTTGAAATGATCGCCGTGGGTCACGGGCAAGGCTACACGCAGAACAACGATCGCAGCAGGGGGCCGCGAGAGGGAACCATCGGCTTCGTGTTCACGCTGGCTGAAGATACGCCGGCAGAACGGGTTGCACCCGCATTCATCGACATTTACAACGCTGCCTGGGTGGCCCGCCCGCCCGGATCTTGAACAACTCGATCAGGCTGGCGATACCGCTTCGTCCTGGCAAACACTTGCGATGGGTCTCGGAGGCGCGCCCTACGGACACGTTCCCCAGTTGCCGAGCAGGATCGCCAGGTCAGAGGCACCCACTTGATCGTCACGATCGAGGTCGGCGGGGTTGCCGGGATTCAGTCCCCAGGCGCCGAGCAAAATCGCCAAATCCTCGGGGCCCACATCCCCGTCGCCGGTCAAATCCGCCGGGCAGGGGTCTTCACACTCAAAGGCAATGAGGCGTACATGATCGACGCCTGCCTCAACGACCGATTGCGGGTCCGTATCGGACGCCGTGAACCGAATTCGAAATTGATCCGTCAACTCCAACCCAGCCACGTCAGCCAACAGGAGTTCCTTGTGGAACCAGCCACCATTGACTTCGGGGCCGCTTGGCCCGACGGTCTCGAGGTCGATCCAACTGTCCCCACCGTCATCCGAGACCTGCACGACGAATATGTCCTGCATCGGCTCAGCACCTGCCGTGTTCGAGTACCAACGATCGTAGGAAAGCGTGATGCCCGCCTGTGACGCATCCATAACGGGCGATGTTAGTGTGGTGCTGCCGTTGTCCACGTCGCTGTTACAACTGTTCGCGGAGCTGTTGTCCGTCAGGTAACACTGGCCGGAGCCATCCGAGTCGCTCGGTGGGTCGCCTCGATTGCAGTCGACGGGAATCCCCCGTGTCCATGCTCCATCGCTGAGCCCGCCGTCGTTGGTGATGCTCCAACCCTGGTTGGTCTCAAAATCATCTTCGAAAGGCGTCAGCAGGTTCGTCGCGGCTACAGCCTCGAATGTTGTCGCGGGCGCGTCTGGTGGATCCGTGAATCCGCCTATTTCTTCGCTGTCCACGGTGAAATAGTATTGCACGAGTTCCAAGCAATCCATACCGGGCAGTGTGGCTTCATATTCGTTCGGGCCGGTTTCCGACATAGCCACGATCGTGAACGGACCGTCGGTGCCGGTGCGGTAACTCAGCGTTCCCGTTCCAGGCACGGGCGTGCCACAGTCTGGAATCACGTTGACAGAGATGACGGTCGGGGTGTTCGGCGACAGCAGGTCCGGCCGCCCATCGGGATAAATGAAATCAATGATCTCCAGCGGGGGTGCGGGCATGTTGTGGGCCCCGAAGCCGGCGGCGATCTCGTTGTAATGCGGCGTGCCGTTGCAGATACCGAGGTCATCATCGTCCAGCGTCAGCCAGTCAATGGTGATTTGTGGAGTGATGCCCGCGTAGTTGTGCAGCAGTACGGAGTTGACCATCAGGTCCATCAGAATCGTTTGATAGTCATCCGGCGCGGTGATGACCAGCTCATTGCGTGTATCCCACACGCAGCCGGACAAGAGTTGCCCGCAGAAGTGGATCGCACCACTGCACGGGTATTGCAGGGTGTTGTCGGCATTACGCAGGGAGCCGCTGCAGCTCCCAAAGAAGCCTAAGCCCACCCGAGGGTCGTCGAGGATGATGACCGACATGACGTCGCCTGTGCCTTCGCCATAGGCGCCTTGACCGCTGTCCCCGGTGGCCACCAGGTGGTGGCCGTACTCGTGATGCACGACGGAAGACCACGCGGTGTTGGGTCTTCCGCCGCCAGCACGGCAGAAGTTGATCGACAGTGGACTAGGATCGTACCAAGCGTTGCCCGGGCAGAGGCCGTCCGTGCGGTTTACGACCACCGAAAACTCCGTCTGCGTGCTGATTTCCGGATAGTCTGGAAGCGCCTCCAGAATCCAATCGCGCACGGTGTTCGCTTCGACGTATGCATTCACTTCCGCCCGATTGAGCTCATCGGAGTTGAAGATGCTGTGGACGAAGTTGGCTGGTCCGGGTGGAATAGCGTCCAATGACAATTGCGCCTCGGTACCTGCGGCGTTCGAGACGACGAACCACTCACCCCGGATCATGGACTCTACGGTCACTTCGCTGTCGCCGCCGTTGGGGATGACGAAGTCACCGTTCTCGTCGGCGAACGACTGCGTAGCCCCGATGTTCACGCCAGCGTAAGTCAGCGCTGTCAGGGCTTCTTCCGCGCAAATGTCGGCGCCCGGACCCTGGCTGGCCATCCCGCTGACGTTGCCCACCACGTCCACATCCAGAATGAGGGACTCTTCGTACAGGATCTTGCCGGTTGCGGCGTCGGCCACGAACAACCAACTCTCTGGTTGGATTGCGCCGGCCGCTCCGTGGTTGTTGGCGGTAAATGTGTAGGCAATCGTTGGTCCCTCGATGATGTCCTCAATGCCGGCCCAGATGACCCGCTCCGGAGCGCTGAAATCCTCCAGCGAGGGAATCAACTCCCTGGCGGCCTCCAGACCGAGATCGGTGTTCTCGGCCGCCTGCGGCATTCTTGGGGGCGCAAACTGGCCGAGCGCCCGCAGGTTCGCGTTGGCCAGGACCAGTGCATGCCCCGGTTCGTTGCGTACGAGCAATCTCAGGTCGGCCCGGAACACAGGAACGCCACCGGCGTGCTGAGTATAGTAGACCAGCGTGAATTTATATTGCCCGGTCGCACGATCGTACATCAGCGGTTGTGTGTGACGATCGTCGTGGAGAGAGCTCAATGGATTGAGATCCTCAGGCGCGACACCGAACATCCTCGCGTGGCTGTTCTTGAACTGCTGAGCCGTGGCCTCGGGACTGTGGCCGCTGCCGAAAGATCTGCCATAAATCTGCGTGATCCGTGAGCTTGCTCTTGAGAATCTCGTTCGTGGATGCTGTTCGGAGAACGCGGCTACCGCTGCTCGTTGTGCATGAGCGACCGATGGTGCAACTGCTGGAGTCGAATTCAGGCTGGCGGCGCGCACATCGTTCTCGCCCGTGGCAGCCGCCGTGCTTGACTGCATAAGCCAAGCCGTGGCGAGGCCGGCCAGGAGTACTGACGCCGTATGGCTTGGGATCCAGTGCGTTCGTCGTTTCACGCTTACAATCTCCTGTTCTATGTTATTCACGTCCTCCCCCACAGACGCGCGGAAAGGAAAGAACCCGGTAATTCGAGGCTTGCTGACCCTGGGGGCGCTATCCTACGACTTTTCGTAAGTCCCGTCAATGCCACGACCGATAAGTTCCGGCGCGCCGGTTGTAAGTGAGCGTGTTTCACGCAAACTGCGGTCAGCTTCTACGCGCTTGCATTAGACAAAGCCTCATGTAAGACCACACGCCGCCGCTATCTCGCGCAGCCATCCGAACTATACGGTTCGCAGAAGTGAGCCGTTACCTGGGGCAGAATCGCACGGACTCATGAAATTGGGAAGATCCGCATCACATGCTGACGTGGGAACGGAGGCTGCATCCCCGCGATGGAGTTCGGCGTGGAATATATTTCGTTTTGATGCAATAGGGCGTACGGTTACCAGAATATGCATCGGCACACGGAGCGACATGAGTTGTTGACACGGAGTGCGGCTCAAAGGCGCGGGGAAGCTTTATGAATCGCAAGACCAAGAACCTCTTGTACTTGTTGCTCGCAGCGCTGTTGCTCGTCGTGACCGTTCAGCGATTTCGGGCGTTCGCCGCGCGTCAGCAGTTTGCTGCCGGTGCAGGCGGCACCGGCGCGTATAGGGTCCGGAAGTTCCCCGGCTCGCAGTTTCCGACGCAATTTGGAACGCAAGGCCACAGGCTCAAGGAACAGAACGGTAGAACACTGCTGTGGGCCAAGGGCGATCCAGCGTCTGAGGAATCACAATGGTTCGATGTTACCAATGCTCCGATCGATCCGGCTGAGTTTCAATACGGGATTGGCAAAGACACGATTCC
>JACZTW010000204.1 GCA_022573485.1 Planctomycetota bacterium | reverse complement strand
ATTTTCATTCGTCCCTTCGGGACTTCTTGGTGGGCAATGCCCACCCTACATTTGGTCCGTTGCGGTCCCCGCCATAAATGGCGGGGCTATTTTCATTCGTCCCTCCGGGACTTCTTGGTGGGCAATGCCCACCCTACATTTGGTCCGTTGCGCCACAGGCGGATCGGCACTGGCAGGCCAGCTGCCAGGGGTGCCCCGGCGATTTGAAACCGAGTTCTTAATCTATCGTGCGAAAAGCACGGCTGCGGAGCGCAGTGGATTTCAGACAAAAATTCCGTGTGGCGGGCGGGCGATGCAGGATGGGCCACTCGACCAGGCATCTCAGCCGTCCCGACGGGACTCAAAGCTCATTCTGATTCAGCCACCCAGCGATCAATCGCTGGGCTATTCTCGAATGTCCCTCCGGGACAAACAACTGTCAAGCGGTCGTTCGCCCGGATATTTCACCGCGGAGCACGCAGAGGCCGCAGAGACGTGACAGGGAAGAACTTGGCGAAGCCGACGCAGAACGACGGGTGATACACATTGTCAACAACACTCTGCGCTCTCCGCGGTCTCTGCGGTATGAAGTACTCGGGCTAGGCGCTCGCTTAACGAGGGGTTTTTCGGCGATCAGTGGGCAAGTTAGTACCATAGGGCGTCCCGGGTGCGGTGATTGTGCGCGCGGACGCAGAGACGTGAAAAGTGAATCGTGAAGAGTGGAGAGCCGGAACTGGCGAAACGTGTAGCGCCAAACGAACCCACGCTTCGCGCAAGGGGAAAGCCGGGAATGGGAAAGGGGCGAAAGGACGAAGTACGAAGTACAAAGTACAAAGGACGAAAAGGGATGGAGTTTCGGAATGCGGATTTCGGATTGACTTCGGCGAGCTCAGTCGAGTCGCGGAATAGGGAGCGAATCACGAACGACGAACCGCGAACCACGAATCACGAATCACGAACCACGAATCACCAGTGACCCGTCACCGGAAAGCTCAGTGGCCGAACAAAGCCAAATCGCACTCAACCCCAAGGCCGGTTTGAGGAACAGGCAGTTTGGGAGGTTACGGAATCATGAACGAATCGGTGGCCAGTTGAGGCCAGTCGCTGCTGGAATGGAGCGCCGGCCCGCCGATCTGCCAAATGTTGTCGTTTTGGACGCCGGCGTTGGGCGAATCGGCCCAATGCGCGGAGCCGTCGGAACGCAACACGTTCTGGCCCGACAGGCGGCGATGCACCGTCGAATTGATGTCGGCTGCGTCATCCGCCGACAAACCGGCGTCGTCAAAGATGGGGTTCGAGTCTGCATAGACGACCTTCAACGGATGTTGCGAAAGCCGCTGCCCGCCGCCGATCATGATCTGCGAGTCATAGCTGCAGTTCTCCGGGACGGCGAAGTCGTCAAACTGCGAGGCGTCGTCGACGCGCATCACCACGGCAGTGCTGTCGGCGGGGTCGATGAAACGGGCTGCATCCTTGAGGTATCCCTGTTCCAGCAGGAGATAGCGGTTGCGGCTGTTGTGCAGCCGCCGGGGGTCCGATGTGGGATCACCGGACCAATTGGGGTTCGCCGGGCCGGCGTAGGGAAGGTGCAGGTCGTTGGCGTACCCGTATTGAACGAGGGCGGTGCCGATTTGTCGGAGGTTGTCCGCGCAAGCAGTACGCTGCGCCCGGGCGGAAGCCTTGCCCAGACTCGGCACGACGACCGTGAGTATGATCATGACGGAAGCAGCGACAACCACCAGTTCCTTGAGCGACAGCGGCAGGCGGAGCACTCTCTCGCGGGCGGGTACGGCGTCAAGTTTGATCGTCCGGCGCGCCGGCATCAGCGCAGCGCCGGTTTCGCGCTGGATTCGAGCGAGCACCTGGGCCTCCAGGTTCTCGACAGCAGGCAGCGTGTCCCAGTCGGCCAACGGCTCGACGGCTTCGCGCACCGCGCGGTTGCGGTCGGCCACCTCAGGCGACGATCCGATGAGTCGCTCGACCGCCTCCATCTCGGCGCGGTCCAGCCAGCCCATGTGGTACGCGAGAAGCTGATCTTCGATTTGCTGTTTCGAAAGCGACATAGATGCACACTAGCGGTTCGCGAGTTCGTCCTCTTCCGGTTCAAGCGACGAAATCAAATCGCCCATCTTGGCCACTGCCGAATGCAGGCGACTCTTGATTGTGCCGATGGGCACGTCGAGAACGTTGGCCATTTCCTTGTACGCGAAACCATGATAGTAGCCCAGCACGAGTACTTCTTTGAGGTGCAGCGGCAGTTGCTCGACGAGCTGCCGAACACGAGACGAACGCTCTTCTCTCTCAAGAGCAACCGCAGGCCCCACCGATCGGCCGCTCAGCAAGTCGCTGAACGACGCGCCGCCGTCCGAAGACCCGTCGGCCACGGCATCCAGGGGCACTTCCGGCCGCCTCTTTTGGCTGCGGAGGTAATCACGTGCTTTGTTGGCGGCGATGGTGAAGACCCAAGGCCGAAATCTCCTGCTAACGTCAAAACGCTCCATGGACAAATGAACCTGCAGGAACGTCTCCTGCACGATGTCCTCGGCTGCGGCGGGGCTGCCCAGAAGCCGGTAGGCGAAACGGAACAACTCCTGGCTGTAGCGGCGCACGAGCAACTCGAACCGCTCGCTTCGACCACGGCGATGCTCTTGCAAGAGTTGTTCATCAGTCAGCGTATTCACGGATGCACCCTTGTTTCTACGTTGGGACAGCCCGATCTGTTCTCGAATCCACTATACACTAAATGGTAGGCCGATAAGACGAGAGTTCCACACTAGATCAATAGGACATATAACCGATTGTCATATAAAGGTTTAAGGTGATCTTCAAATGGAACGGCCCGAGGCAATCGCCAGATCCCATAATCCACGCTGGGGGATGAATCCGGCGACTCCGGCGTGTGCTCGGTCAGTTCGCCCACCAGTACGATATTTGTCTCACCCCGGCGATGACGAGAACCACCGCGAGCGAGCCGCCGATCCATCGCGTCGGAAGTACGTGCGTGAGTTTGCTCCCGATCAGGCCGCCGAGCACCGCGCCGGGCACGACCCACAATGCGATCGCCAATGGCGCGAACAGATCCTCGCCGTGGTTCGCCCACCAATGGTAGTTCTTGGCCAAAGCGCCCACCAGGCTCAGCCCACATATCGTGGCCGCCGAATTGCCAATCGCCTGCCGGAGGCCGATACGCAGAAAGATCTGTTGCGCGGGCACGGCAATGATCCCGCCTCCGACACCCAGAAGCCCCGACAACAAGCCCGTCGGCGCGCCCACAAACAGGATCGCTTTCCAGAGGGGCACCGCGGTTGTGGACGAAGCCTCATCGCCGACGGCTGCCGATGGGCGTACGACACGCTGCAAGTTGAAGCCCGCGGCGCAAAGCAGAAACACGCCGAACAGAGCAGTGAGGAATCGTTGCTGTTCTCCCTCGAACAGCCGCATCTCACTCAACTCCACGCCCACGATCACTCCGCAAATGGCGGCTGGTATTGTGGATTTGAGAATGTCGGAGCGCAGCACGCCGGCCTTCCTGTGCCCGTATACAGCCGCGGTGACCACGACAAAGTTGAGGATCATCGCACAGGCTTGGTGAAGGTGTTGGTGGGCCCCGAACACTTGATTGAGCGCGGGTATCAGAATGATGCTGCCGCCCAAGCCCAGCAGTGCGCCGACCACTCCCGTGATCAGGCCGATCAGAATCAGTATCACAAAACCCATCGTCGATCTCTCGCAGCGCTCCAGCCCCGAGTGTCCGAAGATGGAGAGGATATGTCTTGGAGGCGCGCAACGCCAGAACTGAGCCGTGGCGGGATTCCACGGCCGAGGATGGACGTCGGGGTATGGATGCCCCGGCGAATCGTGGGATTCGGCCACGATAGCGGTCCATTTTTTCTCACCTCCGATTTGGGGAATAATTGCAAAGTTGGAAACCGTCGCTAGGATGAGTGCCGCCCATTCCATTTTGGGGAGCGATTGATTATGGAACTGCCTTTTCGTGACCGGGGAGATGAGTTGCTCAAGCCGGGCGAGTTGCTCAGCCTGCGTCGGCGTTTGCGCAACATGGCCCGCGAGCATGATTTGACGACCGTCATTGCCTGCGCATTCGATCATCGAACGCGGATGCTGCCGTTCATTCACGCAGACAAGCGAATGGCGCCCGCCGGAGTGCGGGCCATCGGTGCCGCCCTGTTCGACGCCGGATTCTACAAGACCCGCATCGTGCTCCAGCAATGGAACAAGCACTTCCGCCCGTCGCACATGCGCCTGGATGGAAGAATCCCCGACATCTTCATGGTCTCGAGCATGCAGATTCACTGGACGCGGTGCAAAGCCTTGATCCGTGACGCATGCCGGATCGATCCCGCGCACAGACCCCTGATCATTGCCGGCGGCCCCAAGATCACCTACGAGCCGTGGGACGTTTTCAGTACGGATCCCAACGACCCTTCGTCTGCCGATGTGGCGGTCACCGGCGAAGAATACGTGCTGCTGAGCTTGCTCGAGTTGTTGCTTTCGATACATTCCAAAGGCGACTCCCTGCGCACGACGTTCATTCGCGCACGCAACAGCGGTATGCTGGACGAAATCCCGGGTCTGGTATATGCGCGGAACGATCAGCAAGGCATGGCGACAGAGCTGGTCGATACGGGCATCCAGCGCCTGGTCGGTGATCTGGACGAGTTGCCGCACCCCGCTTTGGGGTATCAACTGCTCGAACCGCCCAGCAAGACATCCACGCTCAGCTGGCAGGCGCTCCCAGCCGATCGGGTTCGCAAGCACAGCCCCATCGGCTCGCTGGTGCTGACTTTCGGGTGCAAGTTCGCCTGTCCCTATTGTCCCATTCCAGCCTACAACCAACGTCAGTACCGCCTCAAGAGCGGCGAGCGCATTGCCGAGGAAATGTGCCGCCTGTACAGCGAGTACGGCATCCGTCATTTCTTCGGAGCGGATGACAACTTCTTCAACGACAAGAAGCGGTCAATCGACATCGTTGAAACCATGTCCCGCGCCGAATTCCACGGCGTCAAGCTGCGCAGCAAAGCCCGCTGGGGCACTGAAGCCACGATTCACGATGTGTTGCAAATGAAAGACTATCTGCCGGTGGTCCGGAACGCGGGTATGCGGGCGCTGTGGCTGGGCGTGGAAGACATGACCGCCACACTGATCAAGAAAGGCCAGAGCGTCGATAAGACCATCGAAGCGTTCGCTTTGCTGAAGGAGCACTGCATCGCCCCGATGCCGATGATGATGCATCACGATAGCCAACCTTTGTACACTCGGCACAGTCCCTACGGGTTGCTCAATCAAGTAAGCTTGCTGCGAAAAGCTGGTGCTTGCAGCATGCAGATATTGATGATGTCCCCGGCGACCGGCACGAAGCTGTACGAGGAATGCTTCACCTCGGGGCTTGCGTTCGAAAGCGTTGGAGGCCGGCGCGTGGAACCTCATATGCTCGACGCGAACTATGTGGTGGCATCGAAGCACGAGAAACCCTGGATCAAGCAATTCAACATGATGGCAGCCTACTTGTTCTTCTATAATCCGTTGAGGGTTCTCGTCGCATTGGTTCGTCCCAACAGTCGGCTGTATCTGGCCGATGCGGGTGAGAAGCTGCTTGGCATGTGGGGTTTGGCACATACCATCCGCCGCACGTTCGGCTGGGGTCTGCGTCTGATGCGGGGCAACATTAAGCGCAAGACCTCGGTGCCCACCAGCCGGATTCCGATGCGCGACCCAGACGGCGGACCGGCGAGCCACGCGCCGCCCGGAACGCCGGAGGGGAAATACGTTCAACTGCATACGAGTCCACCCGAGCGTGATAGAGATTCGATAACAGCACTTTCCTGAGTGAATGGAGATTGCGGATTTCGGATTGGCGTCCGTCACGGGCGGATCTCCGCTGCGCTTCGAGATTGCGGAGCGAACAATCAGAACCGGGAGCGGCGGCGCTCCGAGTGGTGATTCGGGCAGTGTTGTAGTGCCCCATTTCCAGCCCATGTCGTTAGTGGCGTTGCGCTTCCAACGACTTTGGCTTCGTTTGGCCATTAAGCTTTTTCGCACTTTCGCTCTGTGTCGGCATTCGACATTTCACACGCCTCTGTTTTTCTCCTCGTCTTTCCTGAATCATCATTCTCCATGCGCACACCACAACCGCACACGGGATCGACCCAGGTAGATAACTTCCCACCCGATCGCCTGCTAACGGATCGGGAGGCGATCAGCGACAAACTCCAATGATGTTTGAACAGCGAACCAAACAAGGAGCCGCGGGCTTCAGCCCGCGCGATGAAAGGAGAAGAATCCTCACCCGCAACCAAATGAGCTCCAAATGCTTTCGGAAAGGGGCCGGGTGGCCTTGCTAGGTAATCGTGTGTGCCACTGCTCTTGAGCAGTGCCCGCGAATCCACTGCTCTTGAGCAGTGTTCGCAAATCCACTGCTCAAGAGCAGTGGCACGCGGACCGGGCTGCGGCGCGTCCCGTACTTGCCGATTGAAAGGAGCAAAAAATGAACCGTCGAACGACCGGCCCGAGTCTCTTGGCCTGCGCGTTTGCGCTACTCGCCCCCCGCCTCGCGTTAGCTGATTTCACCGGCTTGCAGACGGTGGAGCGCACCGACTTGCCCATTTGTCAGGACCCCAGCGAGCCGGAGATTCCCTACAAGCTCGACGTCTGCAGCGTCTACGCCGTGTTCAACAATCCGGGCGACCGCTTGATCAGCGTGGGTTTCAGCGACGGCAGCACCACCGACGCCAACGGCTTCTTCCAACATGCACAAGGCAATGCAGTGTACTCGCCGTCTTGCGGGGGGCTTCCCGGTGAACCGACTCTGGTCTGCGATTCGTTCGTGACCATCGGGCTGGAGTGCATTCCCCTCCTGGGTGGGACCAGAATCGACCTGGATTTCGATGCTGTTGACTTCCAATCGAACGGCCTGGTGAGCGGCGGATGGTACAACAGCAGTCCCAGCAATGGGCAGGGCACACCCGACGTCAATGGCAAGGTGCTGATCGCGCAGTTCTCGGTCAAGCAAAACAAAGACGTCACCGGCACGTTGACCGTTTTCGCCAAACTCGCCGGCGCCGATGACGTCACCGAATACTCACTGCAAGCCTTCGACTGCTTCGGCGAATCCGCCGGCGGAGGCGGCGCGCCCAGCGGCGGCGGCCAGGGCGGCAGTGCACCACTGGGCGGACCCACCGTCTGGTACGTCGACGTCGATGTGATGGGCGGCGGCTGCTGCTCGGCGG
>JACZTW010000203.1 GCA_022573485.1 Planctomycetota bacterium | reverse complement strand
CGCTCTGCTTGTGGTGGATGACTGTTTGCGTGCTGGAGCAGAGGCTTGGAATGACATGACCCATCCTCTTGGTGTATGGCTTGGGCTGTTGGGGTGTCTCGGTTGGAGGTGGTTTTGCTTTGGCAGCATTACTCGCCGCCCGTCTCCCCCGGGGTGCCTGCGAGTTGGGGGTTTTGTGGAGTTCGGGGGACATACACTTTGTTTGCCATTTGGCGAGCGGGAGCATATGCTGCACGGCATGCCCAGAACACCCCGAAGCCGCGACTACGGAGATAAAGCGTATGTCCCCAATGGCGGTGAGAATTAAGGTGATTCACTAAAAAAGACCTCCGTGATCGATAATGAAGGTGGACACCCATCACGTATCGACAAGGAGGTCGTTATGTCTCTCGGCATCGTCAATTCATCGGTCAAATCTGAAACCATTCGTCAATCGATTCGCGAAGCACCGCTGGTGGCCATCCGCGAATTGATGACCGACCAACGTATCCTCAAGGCCTGTACGGCTTGCGGCTACACATTCCGCCAACGGCTCTACGGGCAGGGTGGCCCAGGTTGTTTCAACCTGGGTGATTCGAATTCAGGCCATCCTTCATCATTCGACCGGCAAGGTGTCCCCTGCGTTGCTCGAACGCCGAGCCGCGAATCTGGCCACGAACTGAGACGATTAAATTCGAGTCCCCCCACGATCTTTCGAACCTGCCTCATCCGTCCTATTGTTTTGGCACGCATGGCTTTATGGCTACTCGGCTTCCCATTCCTTTCGGCGGGACGGCTGCCCTGGTGCGCCGGCCATTGACAATGTGTACACTACATTCGTATCCTGTGCCGACGGATATGCAGGAGTTCTGAAGCTTCAAGTGTATTTTGATCAATGCTGATCGTTTCCCGCGCGGTGGCGGAGGCGTAGCTGGCGGGGCGAGAGTCCTTCACACTTGTCTGGAAATCAGGAGCAAGAAAATGAATCAAATCAAGTTGAGTCTATGTTTGGGTGCGTTAGCCATGATGCTGGCGCTGCCCTCGGTCTCTGACGCGGACGATTCGGGCGGCCTTTCCGAAGTCAGCAACTTCTCACTGCAAGCCACGCCGCAGGACGACGACGGCGGCGCGGGCGGCGGCGGCGACGGCGGCTTTGACGTTGAGGGACCGGTCAGCATGAGGAGTGCCGACGTTCAAGAACAGGGTACTTTTGATTTGAAGATCGTCTTCGACTATGGAACGTCAAGCGATGGATCGGATGATGATTACGGGAATCGCGTCGAGGTGCAATGGGGTGTCTGCCCCGACAATGAAATCGTCTTCAAGCTGCCGATCAATTACGGCGACGGCGAAGAGGGCAACGCCGACGTTTCGATCGGCTGGCAGTGGAAGCTGCACGATCAACAGGACTGGATTCCCGCTACGGCGATCTACAACGAGCTGCGCCTGCCCACGGGCAACGGCTCGGAGGGCGTGGACTGGGAGATTCGTGGCGTATTCACTTGGGACGTGAATCCGGGGACCTGTCGTCTGCACGTCAATCCGTTCATCCGAGTCATGGACGGCGACAATGTGGCCACCAACGCCCGCCATGACCTGGATCGCAACCGAGGAAATTCTTCCTCCAACCGCGGGAATTTCTTCGGCAACCGCCGAAACGATGTTTCCGCTCGTCATTTCGCCGCCGGCGGGATTATCGGCTTTGATCATCGGCTCACGGATAGCACCGTGGTCAACATTGACTACATCCTGGACTCAGGCCGACTGGACGGTTACAGCATGCAGCACAGCATGGAAGCCGGCATGGATTATCAGCTCACCGACAATCAAATGCTGGCTTGGGCGACCCGCTGGACGCTCGACGGCGATGATCAGGGCGACAACTGGGGCTTGTCGCTGAGCTACATTTTCTCGTTCTAGCGAAGTTTCGCGACTTCGCGCAGGCCGCGCCGGCGGCCGCCGACCTTCAAAAAGTGAACCCCGCCGTCCTCTCGACGGCGGGGTTTTTCTTTGAGTTCGCCGGAGCCCTCGCCGAGCGCGCGGCGGCTCTATTGACACGGACCCCAGTTGCCGAGCAAGAGTGCGAGGTCGAACGGGCCGACCGCACCGTTGCCGTCCAGGTCGGCCGGGCAGGCGGCGCACGGCCCCCACGCACCCAGCAGTTGAGCCAAATCAAAAGGGCCTACGTCGCCGTCGCAATCGATGTCGGCGGGGCAATCATTGTTTTTGCAGGCACCGGCGAACTGGAATTTCTGCACGCGATGATTGCTCGAGTCGGCCACGTAGACCAACCCATCTGCACCCGCCCTCAAGCCGTAGGGAAAGTTGAACTGACTCTCCCCGGCGCCGAAGGAGCCCCATTTCGTCAAGAAGCCTCCGGCTCCGGTGAATCTCTGCATGCGATGTAGGTTGCGATCAGCCACATACAGGTTGCCCAGACTGTCCGTGGAAAGACCCCGCGGGAAGTTGAACTGTCCGTCTCCTGCGCCAGCAGAGCCCCACGAAGTAATGAAAACGCCGTCGTTGGTGAACTTCTGAATCCTGGGGCTGCTGTCTGCGATGAAGACGTCGCCCGCCGCGTCCACGGCGACGCCGTTCGGAGAACTGAATTCGCCGTCGCCTGTTCCGGGGATTCCCCAGGCGGTGATGAAGGCTCCGTTGCTGGTGAACTTCTGGACGCGATTTTGGTTGCGGTCCACCACATACACGTGGCCGTTGTCATCCACCGTGAGGCCGTGCGTGTGCCGGAACTGCCCATTCCCATCCCCGAAAGAGCCCCACATCGTGATGAAGACTCCTTCGGAAGTGAACTTTTGAACTCGGTTGTTTCCCGTTTCGGCGACGTACACGTTGCCCAGCGGGCCGATGCCGATTCCGTGGGGATGGCTGAACTGGCCTGGGCCGGCGCCCGGCGATCCCCAGGACAAGAGAAAGACACCATCGGGTGTGAACTTTTGGATGCGGTTGTTGCCCGTGTCGGCGATGTAGACGTTGCCGGCGGCGTCGAGTTCAATGCCGTGCGGCCCCGAAAACTGGCCTGGCCCGTTGCCGTTGGAACCCCATTGGAGCACAAAGACGGGAAGCTCGCCGCCGGCCCACGTTTTGCTCGTGAGCAAAAGGAGGCTGAGCGCCAGGAACAAGAATCGTCTCGGAGCGTGCCGGAGACCAGGAACCCGAGCGCAGGGCAGGTCCACGTCAATCACGGGCACGGCCCCCAGTTCCCGAGGAGCAGCGCCAAGTCAAACGGGCCGACCGCACCGTTGCCGTCCAGGTCCGCCGGGCAGCCCGCGCACTTGCCCCAATTGCCCAATAACTCCGCCAAGTCAGAAGCGGCAACCGTGCCGTCGCCGTCGAGATCTGCGGCACACATCGTGGGCACCTCGAACACAAAGTCAAACGAGGCCTCACCGGATAGGCTGGGCGGCACGTCGTTGTCGATGAAGCTGCCCGCGTGGGCCTGTAGCGTATACACTCCCGGATCGAGCAAACCGAACTCCTCAATCACCACAGAATTCGGCGCGCCGTCGGGCCCGGGCTGCACCATCAAATCGAAGATCAAACGGTTGTTCGCGTCGCGGAGAGAAAGCGTAGCGCCGACGAAGATAAGGATCGGATCCTCAAAAGATTCGGCACCCAGGAGGCCCTGCACTGTGAATTCGTTTTCTGAATCCAGCTCGAACGTCATACTGAAATCAGAGTAACCAAACGCGTGGATAATGTTTTGAACGGGTCCCAGAGCTCCAGAAGCGCCTGTACCTGATGCCGTCATCGAGTTCGGGCCGATTTGCGATTGCTGGCTCGCCGCACCGAAGCCGAAGCCTGAATCGCAGCCGAGCGACGTCTCAATCATGCTGTCAAAGGGTCCGAACCCTCCGGCTGCGTCTGCGCCGAAGTCTTCACCGAGGCATTGCGGCACAATGAGGAAAGTGTTGACCGACCTGTTCTGAGCGATGGGGATGATGGTGTCTCCTGTTGCAGATTGGAAGGCCCCGAGGAGCACGCCCGACGCCAAGGCCAGGAATGTTTTCGATTTGGCAAGAATTGATCGCATGGCAGGATCTCCTTCTTGCGGTGACCTCGCGTTACGCGGAACGAACTGGTCTAGAATCGCTCTTCACGTCAAAGCCGGCGCAGTGCAGCAGGCGCCTAGAGGTTCAAACCGAGCGGCGGATAACGTCGGCTTTGGGATCATGGACAAGGTCCCCAACTGCCGAGCAGTTGTGCCAGGTCGAACGCGTCCACGTCGTCATCACCATCGGAGTCGGCGGGGCAGCCGGGACAGGGCCCCCAACTGCCGAGC
The DNA here is from genome assembly GCA_022573485.1 of Planctomycetota bacterium. Taxonomy (GTDB): domain Bacteria; phylum Planctomycetota; class Phycisphaerae; order UBA1845; family CAIVHJ01; genus JACZTW01. The sequence goes on along the minus strand of JACZTW010000203.1, from coordinate 2,966 downwards.
AGAAGCGCCAGATCGAACGCGCCCACCTCCCCGTCGCCACTGAGGTCGGTGGGACAAGGCAGCACCACGTCGATCGTTCCAAGCATGCCGAAAAACTCATGTGGATCACAATGATAATCATAAATGGCGCCAGGCCGAGGGTTGGCATCGAGGAAGGCCTGATCAAACAGGACCTCAAAAATCGTTCCCGCCGGCGCCGTCGCCCCGGAATCAAAGGCGCCATTATCCTCAACCACATTGTGACCGGTGCTACCCCAGAACCATAGAACCGTGTCGCCGAGGTCAATCTCCAGGAGGTCCGGCTCGAACGCGACAGCGCCACCGGGGCCGACGATCACCATCTCGGTGTTCGGAGGCAGCGCGATCGAGAACGGCGCGTTGCTGACGTCGTAATAGTCCGTGGCAGAGTTGTCCATCCTGACGCGCACCCAGACCGAGTCATCGAGCACAAAGGGAATCGTCCAATCATAGGTATGCACACTGCCGACCTGGCCGCTGCCGGCCGGCAGATCCGTCGCGAGGGTCGTCCACGGGCCGGCCGAACCTACGGTTGAATACCACAAGTCCCAGTTCTGGAGGTTGTGGGCGATCACGATGTGCCAGCTAATCGTGAAGACCGAGCCGACCTCGAGCACTTCACCGCCGTTGGGAGCGTCAAGGATGACGTGGGCGCGTGCCGCCGTCGCCGAGGAGGCCAGAACGAGAGCCGCAACTAAAAAGCTCCTCATCCTAATGACTGGAAGGACGTGCATAAGATTTCTCCTTTTCACTCGAGCGGCGGCCGGCGCGTCTCTCGCGAGGCAAGGCGTGCGCGAAGCGAGATGAGAGATGAGTCCGGCCCAGAAAAACGATCCCGATCGCTTCGACAGATAGTCTACACGATTCGGCGCCCGGGAGGGAAACATTAATCCGTTGAACCGGCCCGCTCAATGACGCAACCTGTTGTCGCCCAGTGCCTAATGCCATTTTGGGTGATAGGCCACAGGTCGCTCGGAGATAAAGAACGCTGTTGATTGTTGATCGGCAACATGGTTGTGACTCCGATCATCCCCAGTGGCTGAGCAAGATGGCGACGTCGCAAGCCCCGACGATGCAATCGGCGTCCAAGTCGGCGGGGCAGTCATCGCAGCCTGAACATAGCCCTCAGGCGCCGAGCAGGCGTACGAGCTCGAACGATCACTCATCGACGTGCTTGCGAATCGATCATAACGCGGGCTTTTTGAACTTGCCGAGGGCATCGCGAAGGCTGTAGGTCTACATGTGCCGGCCGACCAGCACGCGCGAGATTGATTGAATGTTGTTGATCGACGCGTTAGAATTATGGTTCATCCCGCATAGTTCCCGTGAGGCCGCCGAGATCCAAGCGAGCATCAGAATCGACGGTCTGGAAAGTCCAAATCTCTGCCGGGACTGAGCTGGAGCGCACCATGAAAGGAGGAGTGATGTGTCTGCCTAGCACAACCAAGAGCATGTTCTTGCTTGTGATTATTCTGGTTTGCGTAGCCTCCGGGGCCTTTGGACAGACCACCTGGTACATAGACGATGATACCTGCCCCAAGCCCGGATCCGGCACACAGGCAGATCCATTCTGTCGCATACAGGACGGAATTGATGCGTCCTCAAGCGGGGACGAGCTTGTCGCAGCACCGGGCCTCTATATCGAGAACATCAACTTCCTCGGAAAGGTCATCACGCTGCGAAGCGAGGGACCGGACGCTGCCCCTGGAACGGTGATCGACGGCAGCAATCCCGAGAATCCAGAATCGGCCAGTACTGTGAGGTTCTCCAGTGGCGAATCGAGCAGCGCGGTCCTGGACGGCTTCACGATCACGGGCGGCTCAGGGACCGCTACTCCGTTTGACTCGTCCAACGATCTGCTGGGCGGTGGAATTCTATGCATCTTCAACTCATCGCCGACGATCCGGAACTGCATCATCACGGACAACGTGATCGCGGATGGATACGGCGGCGGGTTCTATGGGAAGGCCAGCAACGCCGAGTTTCACGACTGTACCTTCACGTCGAATACGGCTCCGATTGGGGGTGGACTGTACGCTGAAAATGGGCTTCTCACCATGTCAGGCTGCACCATCCGTGATAACGGCGCATATGGCATTCGCTGCGACGACCTCAATATGTCAAACTGCCTCATCGAAAGCAACGCAAACGCTGGAATCTACGCCGGCAACGCGACCCTCACAAACTGCCAAATTCTCCAAAACTGGGGTCCCGGGATACTCTGCTATACGAGTACTCTGTCAAACTGTTTGATTGCGAACAATTTCAACTCAGGACTGTCATCCAACAGCGCCGGGGGGATTGCTTGCTGGAGCAACAGCCCCTCGACCATAACCAACTGCACGATTACAGGGAACTTCTCGCATTGGGTCGGAGGCATAAGATGCACGAACGCCACGATCAAAGACTGTACCATCACGGGCAATCATGCGGAGACGAACGCGGGCGGGATTCACTTGAACGACGATAGCGAAGCAGTGATCTAGAACTGCACGATTGCGAACAACACCGTTATTTCGGTGGCCGGCGGAGCGATTAGCATTGGCGCCTGGGGGACGCCGCTTATCGAAAACTGTCGAATTGTCGACAATACTGCTGAGGGCATCAGATCGACCTATTCTGATGCAGTCATCACGAATTGTCTCATCGCCGGCAATTACCTCTACGGGCTCAGTCTCAGAGGATGGAACGCAACACCGATGGTCAAGGATTGCGTGATCGTAGGTAACCTCGGCGGCATTCGGGGTAGTGCAGCCTTCGTTGTGGATTCTTGTCTGATCACGGCCAGCACCGCTCTCGCCGCCGTGAAGTTCGACGGGGACGTGGATGCCCCCACACCTGCGAAACTCCTTGCTTGTCGGCAACGCGGCCCGTGCCATGTTCTGTGACACTGGGGATCCGATTGTTTCGAACACGCTTGTTGTCGGAAACGTCTCTGTGGGAATTGG